>NZ_JBHGZU010000168.1:0-234 GCF_042610415.1 Pseudomonas sp. MD330_10 | reverse complement strand
CCGACACCGCCCCTCCGCGCTGATCCACACCGATCATGGTGTAGACCGACAGAATCAGCGTCGCCGAGGCAATCGCTCCGTAGCGCTCGCCTAGGGCGCCGAGCATGGTCAGGCAGAAACTCGCCAGCGCCAGGGCAATCGCAAACAGCCAGGGGTAGGGGAACATCAGTTCCACCGACAGCGCGGCGATGCTGAAACACACCAGCGTCACCGCCAGGGCATTGAGGCGGCCTT
>NZ_JBHGZU010000167.1:0-235 GCF_042610415.1 Pseudomonas sp. MD330_10 | reverse complement strand
ATGCACTCGGTAATGGGCGCCGCCGACCTTGTAAACGCCAAGCTGGAGATCCTCAATGAGAAGTCCGGCAACATCAACCAAGTGGTGGTGACCATCGTCAAGGTCGCCTACCAGACCAACCTGCTGTCGCTCAATGCCGCTATCGAAGCCGAGAATGCCGGTGAGTACGGTCGAGGCTTCTCCATGGTCGCCACCGAGTTGCGGCGCCTGGCCGACCAGACTGCCGTGGCCACGT
>NZ_JBHGZU010000166.1:0-235 GCF_042610415.1 Pseudomonas sp. MD330_10 | reverse complement strand
AATCCCCGAATAGGTGCTGCCGCCCTGGCTCAGCATGTTGTCGGTGTGCTCTCGGCCAACCTCGAAATGCAGGTTGCCGGGTCGGCGATTCACGTAGTGCCCAGGCTGGAACAGTTGGGTGCCCGCGCCGCTGAGCAACAGGTGCTGGCGGTTCACCGCCGAACCATCGGGGCGGTTCATGCCATAGGGCAGGCTGACGCTGATATCCAGCGGCACTTGATGGCCGTCAGCGTTA
>NZ_JBHGZU010000165.1:0-236 GCF_042610415.1 Pseudomonas sp. MD330_10 | reverse complement strand
GCCGGCAAGGACAGCGATTCGCCTTTTCAAGGAGCCGGACATACGGCTCTATATTACATAGAAGCGGGGGCATTTCGCGCCCGCGCAAACGGTTATGCTGTTCGGCTGTGCAACGGCGTCGGCTCCAGGTGTGGCGTTTAGATCTGCACGAGCGCGCCGCTGGCGGCGCGGTTCAGCAGGATTTTGAACTGATCGTTGATGAGCTCGAGGCTGTCTTGGTAGATGTTATGGTACAA
>NZ_JBHGZU010000164.1:0-236 GCF_042610415.1 Pseudomonas sp. MD330_10 | reverse complement strand
CCTGATGCGCCCGATCGGCGGATGGCTGATGGGCTTGTATGCGGACTACAAAGGGCGCAAGGTCGCGCTGATGGCCTCGGTGCTGCTGATGTGCTTCGGCTCGCTGATCATCGACCTCAGCCCCGGCTATGAAACCATCGGCGTCGTCGCGCCGAACCTGCTGGTTTTTGACCGCTTGCAGCACGGATTGTCGGAGGGGGGCGAATACCGCCCCTCGGCCACCAACCTCAGCGAGA
>NZ_JBHGZU010000163.1:0-236 GCF_042610415.1 Pseudomonas sp. MD330_10 | reverse complement strand
AAGCCGTTGAGCAATGCGAGGTCGGTGCCGGGGTTGATCGGCAGGAGCAGGTGCGCCATGTCGGCGGTGGCGCTGCGCCGTGGGTCGACCACGATCAACTTCGCCCCGGCCTAGACCCGGTCCATCATGCGCAGGAACAGGATGGGATGACATTCGGACATATTGCCGCCGATTACGACGAACAGGTCGGCGCGGACGAATACTTCATATGATCCAGGCGGCCCGTCGCAACCAAG
>NZ_JBHGZU010000162.1:0-237 GCF_042610415.1 Pseudomonas sp. MD330_10 | reverse complement strand
GACCGGTTAATGCCACATTAGGTAATTCAGGTTATTGCGTTCGGCTGGGCGCAGGCTCTTACGGAATTTGAGCTGCGCAAGGAGGATCTTCACACAGGTCCAGATCGCGCCGAAGGTGGCGATGTACGTCACCCACAAAAAGACTTTTTACGTTACCAGGTAGTTTAGCAGTACGACCAGAAACAACGCGGCGATCGAAAGCAGCAGTGCCTTGAGCGGCACGACGTTGCTTTAGGT
>NZ_JBHGZU010000161.1:0-237 GCF_042610415.1 Pseudomonas sp. MD330_10 | reverse complement strand
GCATGGGTTTGGGAACTCAGCACAAACACAAGCAGCGCAAGCCAGCGGCGAATCATCCCAACTGACGGGGGATGCGGTAGATATAAAACAGCACCATCGTCGACAGCGCCAACATAAACAACGGCACCGCCTCCAGGCCGACGAACACCGCCAGCGCACAGATCCACGCGGGCAGCGCGGCCACCAGCAGCGCCGTTCGGCGACGGGCCGCCAGGGTGATCCAGGCGCCGGGTTCTT
>NZ_JBHGZU010000160.1:0-237 GCF_042610415.1 Pseudomonas sp. MD330_10 | reverse complement strand
GACTAGGTGATAGCCTGGGTCGGAGATCAGCGGCGTGCCGGCTTCTGAGATCAACGCCACATCGTCGCCAGCCAGCAGGCGCACGATAATACGGCTGCCCTCTTCGCGCTCGTTGTGTTCGTGACAGGCGGCCAGAGGAGTTCTGATGCCAAATTGCTGCTTCTGGCGCTGGGTGTGCCGAGGATCGTCCGCCGCGATCAATTTTACGTCGCGCATCACTTTCAATGCGCGAGCTCT
>NZ_JBHGZU010000159.1:0-237 GCF_042610415.1 Pseudomonas sp. MD330_10 | reverse complement strand
TTTTCTCGTCGGCCTGGTCGGTGAGGTTCGCGGTGTTTTCCAGGTGCAGGTGCGGCATTGATCGCTCCGAGTTATTTGTAGGAAGTCGCGTAGATATAACACGGATAAAACCATCAGGCTGGGTTCACCGGCCCGCGTTCCCCCATTAACGCTTCCAATCGCGTACGCACCCAACGCTCGGGCGGGTGGGTGTCCTCATGGCTGTGCCTGTCCATCGTCAGATCCAAGGTCGGCGTT
>NZ_JBHGZU010000015.1:0-122036 GCF_042610415.1 Pseudomonas sp. MD330_10 | reverse complement strand
GACTGAGCCCTGTAGAGTACAGAGCCCGTTCCGCTGTAGCCTAGACAATTACTGTCCAACTTTTGGGGCGCACTTCAGAGTGTCAGCCACTGCCTCTAGTGACTGAAACATCGCCATAGGGGGCATGGGTGTCTCCTTAAGGCTTTGGTGAGCAGGCTTGTCGAATCGTCGCGCCGTCCGCGTTGGGGTGCGACGCGGTCCCACATAAGACTACCGCGCTCAATCAGACAAACCTCGTCGCTAGGTTTGGGGCCGCTTCGCGCCCCAGCGCGGGACAAGCCCGCTCACCACAATTAGAGTGTGTGCAGCTGCCCTGTAGTGAGCAGGCTTGCCCTGCGCCGGGCTGCGGAGCAGCCCCAAAACCGGCCAACCGTTTTTGCCTGGCACACCGCAGTGTCGGGAGAGAGGGCCGCTTCGCGCCCCAGCGCGGGACAAGCCCGCTCACCACAATTAGAGTGTGTGCAGCTGCCCTGTAGTGAGCAGGCTTGCCCTGCGCCGGCCTGCGGAGCAGCCCCAAAACCGGCCAACCGTTTTTGCCTGGCACACCGCAGTGTCTGGAGAGAGGGCAGCTTCGCGTCCAGCGCGGGGCAAGCCCGCTCACCACAATTAGAGTGTGTGCAGCTGCCCTGTAGTGAGCAGGCTTGCCCTGCGCCGGGCTGCGGAGCAGCCCCAAAACCGGCCAACCGTTTTGCCTGGCACACCGCAGTGTCTGGAGAGAGGGCCGCTTCGCGTCCCAGCGCGGGGCAAGCCAGCTCACCACAATTAGAGTGTGTGCAGCTGCCCTGTAGTGAGCAGGCTTGCCCTGCGCCGGGCTGCGGAGCAGCCCCAAAACCGGCCAACCGTTTTTGCCTGGCACACCGCAGTGTCTGGAGAGAGGGCCGCTTCGCGTCCCAGCGCGGGGCAAGCCCGCTCACCACAATTGAAGTGTGTGCAGCTGACCTGTGGTGTTTCAGCGCCGGATTGTCAGTCCGTGCCGTACTTGGGATTACGCGGGCCGTACAGAATCCCCGCCCGTTGCCCCGGCGACAGCAAGCGTGCGCTGGTGATGCCGGCAATCGGGTGCGCGGCGTCGGTGGAGCTGTTGATCACCTGCTTGACCGCCGCGGTGATCAGCATGCCGACCAGGCCACCGCTGTTGTTGTTGCCTTCCTCGCTGGAGGCGCGCGCGGTGCCGGTCCACAGGGTGGTGCCGGTGCGCAGGTCCACCAGTTTGGCCGAGGCGGTCACCGCTGTATCGCTGGAGATCAGCATGTACTTGGTGCCGTACTCGGTGACGGTGATGTACAACGCCGCGTCCGCGCCGAAGATGTCATGCAGCTTGGTCGGCGGCACGGCCTGGATATCGTTGGCGGTGGTCAGGCCGTTCTGGCGGAAGGTTTCGTCCACCAGGGCAATCGGCAGCACGTAGTAGCCGGCTTCGGCCAGCGGGTACGTCACCTGCGACACCAGGCTGTAGGACGCCTGCACTTCCGGCGATTCATTGAGCGGCGGCAGCACCAGGATCGACTTGGGCCGCGCCTGTTTATACGCCGTGTAATCGATGGTCTTGGGTGCCGCGCAACCGCCGAGCAAGGCCAGGGCCAGCAGGGCGCCGGTGAGTTTTAACAGGCTCATTTAGTCGCGACTCCGGTCTTGGCGTTTTTCAGCAAAAAGTCCATGTAGGCGGCGGATTCGGGGAACAGCGCCTTCTCGGTGCGAAATTCCTGCACCATCTGGTCATCCTTGCCCATGCTCAGGTACAGCATGCCCAGGTGGGCGTGGTAACCCGGTGGCGCCTTGCGACCACTGGCATTGATCTTCTGCAGATCACGCTCCAGCGCTTCGACCTGCGCTTCCTTGGGCTCGCCCTTGAAGTATTCGTAAACCTGCGGCTGGTAGCTTTCCCATTGATACAGGGGCTGGGGCGCCGTCTGGCACCCGGCGACCGTTGCGATTGCTGTCAGCATCAGCGCTAACTTAACTGCCTTGCTCATCCGTGTACTGCTCCTTGAGGTGCTGCTGATCAGTTGCGCGGGTTCCAGGCGCCGGCGTTGATGCCGTCGACCAGCCGATTGATCGCTTCGCGCATGGCTAGGTCCAGGACCTTGCCATTGAGGGTGGAGTCGTAGCTGGCGGTGCCGCCGAAGCCGACCACTTCACGGTTGGACAGCGCGTACTCACCGGCGCCCTGGGTGGAATACACCACTTCGGAGGTGTTGATGTTGACGATATTCAACGCGACTTTGGCGTAGGCCACTTGGGTCTTGCCACGGCCGAGGATGCCGAACAGCTGGCGGTCGCCGGTTTCTTTGCGGCCGAACTCGGTTACATCGCCGGTCACCACATAGTCCGCGCCCTTGAGCTTCTGCACGGTGCCTTTGATTTTGGCCTCCTGGGAAATTTCGCCCATGTTGTCGCGGTCCAGCACGCTGAAGCGGTTGGTCTGCTGCAAGTGGGTGATCAGGATGGTCTTGGCCTGGCCGCCGAGACGGTCGACGCCGTCGGAGAAGATGCCGCGCATGTAGCTGGAGCGGTTGTCGAACTTGCCCACGGCAATCGGCACACGCACGCCGGAATAGGCGACGTTGGCGCTGGCGACTTGTTCCACCGGCATCGCGCGGTTGCTTTCGGTGGCGCAACCGGCCACGGTCAGCAGCGCTGCGGCGGTGAGGCCGGACAGCAGGGTTTTGCAGAGTGTTTTCACGGAATGCTCCTGGGGTGATAAATCGGTAATGGCAACGTCAGCGAGACGGGATGTCGAGCAGATCATCAACGATGTCGCGACTCAGGACGCCGGTATAAAACCGCTCGACGCTTGAGTTGCCGGAGTTGGTGAGGATGCCGCCCATGGTCTTCCATTTTTGCGCCTCCCCCATCACACCGGCGGGTACGAGGTTCTCGCGGGTCTTGGCGAAGTGCAGGACTTCGCTACCCCCCTTCTTGACCTTGACCTGATAGCTGAAATCCACACTGGCCAGAATGGTGTTGTCATCGACGATCAACGTCGACAGGCCGCCTTTGGAGTCCGGGATATGGCGCGTGTAGACGATGCTGACATCCAACAGGTAATCGGCTTTGTCCTTGCTGGGAGCATAACGTTTGGCACTGAGCAACCGATCGACCAGGTCGACGCCCAGTTGCTGGCGCACTTTGTCATCGGGCAGGAAGCGTTCGTTCTTGCCCACCACCTCCACATCGAAGGTGTCGAGCCAATACGTGGCAGTTTTGGGAATGGTCACCGGCGCCGGCGAGATGTAGTAATCCGGCTTGGAGGCGCAGCCCGCCAGGAGGCAGACGGCGAGGAACACGGCAAATGCGCGCATGTCTGAATTCGTCCCTGAAAAGTATCGTGCTTTAAACAGTGGCGGCATTTTACGGAGTTGAGAGGGGTTCTCAAGGTGTTTCGTCGGGCTATGTGCGTTAATGCACACGCCTCAAGTTTTGCTTAAAGGCGTCGAGACACTGACTCGGCTTATTTACTTATAGGGAAATTGCGTGCTTAAAACCCTCCTTCGGGCTACGGCCCTGCTTGCCGCGCTGTCGATGACCGGTTGCGTGTCCTACACCGTCACAGGCCCTATCGCCACCCCGCTCCACCCGGTATCTGTCAGCAGCCCGCGCAGCGCGCAAATCGCCGATGTGACGGTGAGCGCCGCCGACGTCAACGAGGCCAACAAAGCGGCGATCAGCAGCTCCCTGACGGCCCAGATCACTCAGTACGTGCGCACCGCCGGTTACTTCAAGCAAGTCACCGAATACCCCGTGCGCCTGGGCGAGCAGGACGTCACGCTCAAATTCAACATGACGTCCCTCAAGGGCCATCGCGCACCGCACCCGGCCTACGTGCCTGGCGCGCTGCTGACCCTGACCATCTGGATCTGGGTCAACGGCCCGATCTACGTGGACAGCTTCGACGTGGCCGGCGACCTGGTGATCGTCGACCGCAACGGCAAGGAACTGGCCAAGGCCACAGACTCGATCAAGTTCGAACACAACGTCGGCTTGTACAGCGGCCAATATTGGGCGCCTTCGATGGGCGGCCAACAGCTGACCAAACTGGTCGGGCAACTGCTCGACACCGCCACCGCCAACCTGGCCAAACCGTAATTTCAAGGAGCACCGCGTGAAAGGATTGATCAAACACAGCCTGGTACTGGCCGCTGTCCTGCTGACCGGCTGCGTGTCTTACTCGCAACACGAATTGCCCGCCGTACAAACCTGGCCACCGACTGCCAACGCGCCGGCGCAAAAGCCGACGGCGTACGTGCACACCACGGCGCAGAACCACGTCAACGGCGGCCCGGGCAACGCCGCAGTCGGCGCTCCCGTGGTGCTGTGGGAAAAAACCGTGGCCGATACGTATCGTGCGTCCAACCGGTTTTCCCGAGTGAGCACCGACAAGGTCGACTCAGATATCTACGTGGATGCCACGCTGCATAACAACGAAGAGTACAGCACGGTGTCGGCGTTCATCACCGGCTTCACGTTCTTTATCATCCCAAGCACGGCGAAGAACATCTTCACCCTGGAAACAGTGTTCAAGGACAAGGAAGGCAAGGAACTGGGCCGCGTCAAAAAAAGCGAATCGGTGCGCACCTGGATGCACCTGGTGCTGATCGTCGGCATCCCGTTCCAGGCGGACACGCGGGAAGTGGTCGAGGCGCTGACGCGCAGCACGCTGGATGAGGCGGTGCAGCGTAAGTTGCTGTAACGCGGACCAAAGGTGGGAGCGGGTTTGACCTGCTCACCACTGCAAGCCAGGATAATGTTGGCAGTTGGAATAGCTGGAGCCGGCAGAACAGCGGGCCTCGGCCGGCGCCAGACGCGTTACCTTATTTGTTTTCTTTGACGAGGGTCCCCAAGGACGCATCCTTGACCAGATAACGGCCTTCCAGATCGCTCAGCACTTTGAGACTGTTGCGCGCCACGGCGAAGCCCATTTCAACTTCCTGCTTGAGGTAAACCACCTCACCGGCTTTGACGTCGATTGGCATGTCCGCCCAGTTTTCAGCCTTGGAGCTGATCACGTGCTTGCCCGGCGTCACGAAAAAATAGATGTACTGGTTACCGCGGTTGTAACCCATCTCCGAGTCGGCTTCCTTGTCATCCAGGAACACGTTGAACCGTACCAGCATCCCGACGTTGCTCGGGCGCACGACATACACCAGGCCTTTATCGGCCACGGCGGCCTTGGGCAACGAATAGCTCGCGACGTCAGCCTGCATTTTCTCTACAGAAGGCGTCGAAGAACAGCCAAACAGGGTGGCCAGGGACAGAACGACAGCGGCTTTGCAGAACAACTTGATCATGTACTTCTTCCTTGTGGGTAGCGGGTCTTATCATTGATGCGTTGGGTCGTGGCCAGCCTGTCGGCGTTGTATGGCGCGAGACAAGGCATTATGCCACTACTCTGATGCCTTGCGCGGTTTTGGGTAAGGGGCTTATAGTCCGGCCGTCGTCCAACAGGGCGACCGGATTTGGCGATCCGTTGACCGTATGCGAAAGCTATCTGCTTGATTGCAGGGGCTTCCGTACCCGCATCGCTGCTCTATGGCAGCTGTGCGTGGGAGACCTTCGGGTCTGCCGGAACTCGGTCCCGGTTCGCCAACCTGCGTACAGCTGTCACCCATTCGTTTGGCGACGATAGGCGACAGCCTCACTCTACTGACCGAGGTTGTACCCATGAACAGATACATGCCCCTAACCGGCCACGACTGCACCGTCCCTGCGCTGATAATCGACACCCAGGCGCCCCTCGACGTCCTTCACGATGCCGCCGCGCATCGCATTCGGGCCGTCACCCAACTGCTGGAAAATCTGGCCTTCCGTGAACAACTCAGCAGCGATGCCGTAGTACTTTCAGACTTCGCCCACTTGCTGGCCATTCCGCTGCGCGATGGGTGCGATTTGCTGGATGTCATCAGTCGCAGGCTGAATGCCGATCCGTACTGAGTTAAAATCGGGCGGCCTTAGTGTCGCCCGCTTTATGCGTGAGCAATTCAACTTAATAAACCGGTCCACTTTTTTTCGTCATTTCACGCAGCAAACCTGATCATCCGAAAGATAATAAAGTCCCTCCAGCTTTCCGCAAATGGAAGGAAGACCGAAAACCGGTTCTGAGGCATAAGAAATAGGCAGCTCGGATCTAATCGAACTGGCAAACTCCGAACTTTCCCACGCTGGAGTGACCATACCGTTCCAAAAACTTACTGCGCCTCCCTTATCAGACAATATAACAGGCTTTACGTATTCAATTGCGGCATTGAAGTCCCAATATAAATAACCGCGATACACAGCGCCACTTTCACCATGAAAAGCAGTTCGAACGATAATCTGAAAATCTGAGCACGTTTCCTGTTCGGCGAGGGGGCGTACAGTTGATTCATCCTCCACGGTTTCGTCCATCGGAAAAAACCAAACACTACAGCTATCAAGATCATCAATCGTTAGCTCATATACTTGTTTGTCCGACACAAATCGCCCCATATGTAATTAAATACAACAAAAGTGGGCAGAATTACTTAATAGGTTTTCAACTCTAATTTAAATAAATCTCTCCCTTTTCTACCCATTTCTCCGAATTCTTATCCCGCAGGAACCGCATCGATATCAAACTCACCTTGCTCGTTAATGTCGGCGTCTGCTCTCAACACCTCAAAATCGCAGCCCCCTAAATTCAAATGGACATTTATTTCATACATTCCACTTGAGGAGGGTCTTATAAATTCGACCTGAAGAGAATAATCTCCTTCAGGCAGTTCTAGAGGAACCGTACTCGAAATACTACCAACCTCAATATTTTTATCTATCACCGAGAAGGGAACTTTAAAGGCCCGAACCACGGCTGCGCTTATAGCAGGCACTTGTTCATTAATGAAAAAGTTAATTATATGATCCCCTTCCTCAATCAAAGTTCTAAAAGAGACACTCCCTAAGCTCCACGCAAATCCTTGCGCATAACTACGATTACTCCAATCATTATACGGCTGATCAAGCGAGCTTAAAAACATGCAAAATTGCGAATAAGACAAATATATAATTTCTCTAAACCTAGCCATTAGCCCACCGCATTAATTCAACAAAAGGGGGCAAATTTACTCAATAGCCTCTGTACTACCACCACGAATCAAGTAAATTCGCCGCCCCCACAACTACCTGACTAACTAGGCAACGGTTTCTTGATCACCATTAACAGAACCAAACAGTACGCCGACAACACCAGCTGCCATAAGTCGCCGTTTCACTTCTTCACTTAATATGACCGCACCCAAATATTTTTTAAGTCTAAATATATGACTTGATCGGCCCCTACCCGGGTCAACCACAAAATTGTAGAAAGCACGATGGTTGCCGGCCATATCTGGCCTAACAGGATCATCCACCTCAAACTTTTTATAGCGAGAGCGCTTTTCATCCACGCAATCGATTTGCGTTTCTATAATCATCAAAAAATAGCCCTAGCAAACCACTTTATTATTTATATCAACCGGCTCAAAAACGACATATTGATAAGGTTCGTCTATCTCTGGCAAACCGACGAGCGAATTTTTTGTCTTCTCGTTTTAAAACAGGAACACTGGCGTATCCAGCGAGGGAATAATCAAATTCTTTATCGTCGAACCGTACATCGTGAGTATATGTGCCTAGCTCCATAAAATTAACTGGAGGATCACTGAAATTCTAGTTATCTACATGATTTACATCTCCGAGCACCCACCTATCGCAGACAGTTATATCTTGTCGCATTAAGTAGTACCTCATTTCAACCCCTCAGTAAATGAACGGATCTTTCAACTCTGATTTAAATAAATCTGTCCATTTTTCGCCGTTCACTTCCTCACACCCCCTTATCAATGCCGCTTTCATTGCACGGATCTAGACCTCACGCTTTAAATAAAATCTTTCTCAGCATGACTTGCCTCTCAGCCTGGATTCCTACATCAGCTGTGAAACACTGCTCGCAAGCAACAATCTTCAAAACACTACCCAAATCTTCCACGGAAAACCGGTCGACATTCATCAACTCTTTTTCGTCCACGTCTAATGAGTTAAGCAGAGACTTACTAACCCACATTGGCGAACCAACAGCCTCTATATAACCTTTCCTTAAAACCCAGCGCCCAGGATTATTTGATATATCTACAACCTCTTGTGTAAGCGGAAAAGGTAATCCATTGCTTTTTTTAGGTAGATGGGAGTGCTCAACATTGGCCACTTCGAAGAGTGTGATATTCTCGGCATTTTGCCACCGATCATATTCAGCATCGTAAACTCGAGCCTGAACGAAAGCTGGCTCATCTATTAGTGCAGCAATCAACGAGTGCGCCATCTCAAGAGAATTTGCGAGGTTCTTTATATCTAATCGGCACAGTTCTTTATCCGCCACAAGCGAAAACTCGATAGAACCACCCGCCAACTCAACAAAAAAACTCTTGCGCTTATTTTGTTTCAAGTAACGCAAAACTTCCCCAAATAACATTTTTTTGCCGGTGAATCCATCAATCACCTCGAATTCCTTAAAGTCATTGAGCTGTTGCACCAACCGCCCCCATACATTTGGCGAGCTTTCGTACAAGCCTTCACTAAAAACAACTTCAACTTCAAACATATGATTAGCCGCCCAACTTTTTAATAATGACAGTGATATTACGCTGCTTACCATACTCTATAAGCTTACTCGGATCAGCCAACCCACCAGGCTGAACTCGCATATCCAGAATCTTCGTCGCTGGGATACCAGCCACAGTAATTTTCGAGTTTTGCAAGGTATCTATATGCATTCTCATATCATAAGACCACCCTTTACCACGCGTATCAATTGTTTTCAAATTTACTACATTATTTTTCAAGCTGAAAGTCAATGACCGGAAAATTATTGGATTTAAATGGTTGTCCTGTCTTGGGATTTATTAAATTATCCGTTCGAGCCCAGTCCTTATAATCTGTGTCTGTTAGCGTTGACTTAATCTGCCTGCCCCGAGCACGAGGCTCAAGATCCCAGACGTTTTTCCCGCCTTCCGGCATGAGATCCGGTATAGAAGGTTGGGGCTGCTTTTTACCACTGGCAATGGCGCGTTTGTACGCCAAGGCACCAGCAGCTGTGCCTAAGCCAACCGAAAGAGCGACTTTCAGATCGTTAGTGATCTCTTGCGCCTGCGCGTCACTAAGGTTCCATTTCGCTTTAAGCGTATCGACCATATCTCCTACAGTATGCTCAGTCGTCGCTGTTGCTAGCATCTCCTGGAATTCAAAGTTTGAGTTAATGAGGTTCTGTACTGCTTCTCGAGCCTTCGGCGAGCCATATTCCACAATATCTTTGATGAGGTTCAGGTCTGCCATGGTATTGGCGACTCTTTCGACCGTTCCGCACAAGTCGAAGGATCAGCCTTACAGCCCGCTATCGCTTCAATATCCTGCTGAAGACTTAACTCCTTAAATTTACGAGTGGTGTCTTCAATGCAGGAGGTGTCCGTGCACGCGGCTATTTTCTTGGCGGCTCTTTCAAGTTGATTGTGATTTAGATAATTGTATTGTGTTCCGTTCTGAGCGACCTAACTGCCCTTCTCAAGCTTGGACGCATCGACATCCCCTTGTGCTGCTGCAGCTAACCGGCCACGACTGCACCGTCCCAGCGCTGATCATAGACACCCAGGCACCCTTCGACGTCCTTCACGACGCCGCCGTGCACCGCATTCGGGCCGTCACCCAACTGCTGGAAAACCTGGCCTCCGCGAACAACTCAGCAGCGATGCCGTAGTGCTTTCAGACTTCGCCCATTTGCTGGCCATTCCGCTGCGCGACGGGTGTGATTTGCTGGATGTCATCAGTCGCAGGCTGAATGCCGATCCGTCTTGAGTGAAAATCGGGCGGCCTTTGTGTCGCCCGCTCTGGCCTCGTGCGGGAAGGGCAAAGGCTAAATAAACCTGCCCTTTCACACTGCTCCGCCTCGATGACCAAGCGTTTACAAAGAACCTTCACAATTCTTTTTGTTAAATTCAAATCGGCCAATTTCTTTTACATTTTTGCTACCAAAAACATAAACGTAAGTACCGCCCAGCGAAAAAATGGATTGTTTTTCAAAATTTTGGGGATCACAAAAAATATTTACAACTGCTGATTTGGTAGCTTCCAAGTTAAAACTAGAAACATCAGAATCATAATTCAATAAAGAATAATAAACCGTTATAGTATGACTATTAGTCGCCTCCATACGAACAAGCTCTGTATTTTCGTCAACCTTCCAATTACGCGCGTGCGTTCGCGCGGTGACGATTATCAAGTCACTAAGGAAGCTTGGTTTGCTAGGCTCAGGCGTTTCTTCTGTTGCTTGTTTTATCAAGACCGCTGCTATACCAACAAACAACAGCACAAAACCCCAGCGCCAAAATCCTTTTTTTGTTTCATCAGTCATTATGTATAGCTCCCTTCAACCATTGATTGGTTTTTACGCGGTCTCGAATTAAAATAAATCCGCCCCCATTTCTCAGAAATTTTATCCCGCAGGAACCGCATCGATATCAAACTCACCTTGCTCGTCAATTTCGGCGTCTGCTCTCAACACCTCAAAATCGCAGCCCCCTAAATTCAAATGGACATTTATTTCATACACTCCACTTGAGGAGGGTCTTATAAATTCGACCTGAAAAGAATAATCTCCTTCAGGCAGTTCTAGAGAAACCGTACTCGAAATACTACCAACCTCAATATTTCTATCTATCACCGAGAAGGGAACTTTAAAGGCCCGAACCACGGCTGCGCTTATAGCGGGCACTTGTTCGTTAATGAAAAAGCTAATTATATGATCCCCTTCATCAATCAAAGCTCTAAAAGAGACACTCCCTAACCTCCACGCAAACCCTTGCGCATAACTACGATCACTCCAATCATTATACGGCTGATCAAGCGAACTCAAAAACACGCAAAATTGCGAATAAGACAAATATATACTTTCTCTAAACCTAGCCATTAGTCCACCACCTCAATTCTGACTTTCTCGCCATCGGGCAGTCCGCGACATGCATTACCTATACATGCGCCAGCCCCCATATTATCTTTCGGGCTTATGGATCTAACACCCGCTCCAGTCCCACCCTCTTTAAACATTGCCGGTGGATACTCATCTAACTGTTTTCCAGGGACCTTAGGAAGACCACCAATAGAGTCCTTTCTGTTCCCGGGAGCACCAGGCCTATCAATTGTTAAAAATGTATAACCTCCAATCAGCACGAAAAATGGCTAACCCTTTGATCTAAAAGGAAACACTTACCCCGGACGGGGGTGCGTGTTGTGTATTGAAATTTTGCTCCTGTTAAGGAGCGAAAACTCATGCTGAAAAAGGGCGTATTGAGCAGGTAGACCGTAGGCCGTCGGGTTGGTAGACAAAAAGGAGACAAAAGGACTACAAAAAGGGTACAGCTTGAGTACAAGAAGGCTACAGGATGAGTGCAGAAAGGCGGCAAAAAGGGTGCAAATAGAGTGCAAAACACCGGCGCAAGGCCGGTGTCGATAGTGCCTGATCAAGTTGGGTATATTGAAAACTACATCTGTCGAATATCAGATAAAAAATCATAAAATTCTTTTTCTGTCATCTCAAACTCTGGCCCTTCGACCATTGCCATTAGTGACAACAACGCAATGTCTAAATCTTTTGTGAGAGAAAGGTTTGGATCTTGGTAAATATCAAGTGCCTCTTTTGATATTTTAAAAATATCAAATCCATCAGCAACTGCTCTTCCAAGTCTGTCAGCCACTATGTCTTCCATGCTCATTGCTGCCCCCAACTCTTTAGCTCTGCTCCGGTCGGAGGGTAGTGCTGAGTATCCACCGGCTGCCCATTAATACTTTTCGGGTGGAAACGGATTACTTCTCCTGCATGGCCATAGCTTTCCATCCATTGCCTCGCACTGCCCGTTTTAGGATCAAACTCCGTGGCGAAAGAAGCACCCCGAGTAGGTCCTCCTGTCCTTGCAGGAACCTCTTGTGTGTAGTAACGAATACGGCCATCAGGCAGTGTTCTAGTGACCGCTGCTGTCTCTTGAGCTTTTTTAGTCCTGATAGTTTCGCTCTCAATGCAGCTTGGGCATTTGCACTTGTGGCTTCAGTAGCTACAACTTCTCCCGTTGTAGCAGTGGCTTTTGCACCTGTTTTGGGTTCGCCTGGCTGTTGCGCCTATACCGGAGCGTTGTAAGAAACATCTCCCGAGTCGCGCCAAACTCCATTCGCAAAGCTCACTGGCCGCTGTGGATAACAAACCAACAGCCCTTCGACAAACTGACAAAAGGATAAGTCAAGTCGCGTTATCCAACGCATATTGTCTATTTCCAACAAACGCCAGTTGTCTCCGCTGTCGAAACCGAAAGCAGTCCCGGCGCTATGCCAGCCGAACAGCCACACCTCGCCCTTCGCGCCCGCTTCATAAGGCCCGTCTTTATAAATTCCATCATCACCGACGTAGCCAACCGCAGCAGAAAGCAGCATCGGTTGAATCGTCAAAAGCGGCAGTGCGCAGTCGTCCTCCTTGATCTCACCGTGCCCCCGTTCCTCCATAAAAGCAAAGTACTCGGTGGGAGCCGCCGGCCACTGCCGCCGCATCATACTTACTTCACTTGAAGAAACAGGCGTAAGCCGCTCCAATAGCGCACATCCCATCGTATTAAAGGCTTCTAAATTTTCGTACATGTTCATGGTAGCCTCGGAGGGGGCTGCAGAAACGCTGTTGTAGTTGGACTTGCTGGGGCATGGACGCCACCTTGTTGAGCACTTCCACCCGGAACCGGATGCAAATTCCACCATTGGTTAGGTCCCACCGTACTGCTGTGGTATCACATGGTGCGCCTGAAAATCCACACCACTCGCAGTTTTTGGCCATGCCAAACCAGTATTCAACTCCCACTCACGCTTAAGATTATTCCGCTGGCTATTGTATTGACGCTGCAGTGCCTGATAGTCACTTCTCGGCGCAACATAAGTATGATCAACCTGACGTAGCTCATCCGCAAGTTTCGTGCGCTGATTAGAGGGCATTGGCACACCTGAATGGTACTCGACGTCCCGGACCACCGCGCGAGCGTCACCCGAGATTTTCGTCCAGCTGGATGTGGATGTTGCTATAAAACTCGCATCATGCCATTTGAAGATACGGCCTGAGAGAATGCATCAAGATTATGGGTTCCGCTAACCCCACTTTTCTGGGTCAATCCATCTAAACTACTCAGCTGGTTTTTGATGCTCGGATTAAAGCTCATGCCTTCCGGGAAGCTTGCAGCCCCTTTTGTACCATCAGCCTTTTATGCGCGCTAAGAACTCGACCATTGCTAGTGGATCACGCTCCACAAGTTCTTCAATCAAATCTTCCGCTGCCCAATGCAGAATCATGTCCCCTCCCCCCCCATCCTTGCAGAGGATGAGATCACTTGACAAAGAAGAGTCAACAACATTGACTTCTCTATCGCTGAGTGCCATCAGGCCACCGTAGCCATCATAAGGAATGACCCAGTAAAAACGCTCGTTCTCTATCCAGTAAATCCCAAACACCTCTACAGGCTCTTCTCGCCCAATTTCTCGAATAATCATATCCACATCACTCAATAGTTCTACCGGGCTGCAGCACAGGGGGCAGCTGTTGCGGCGTAGTAATTTTCATATCGTATGCTTTATCGGTTACGGAGTTGTACTGGTAGTGGATGGTTATATTTTCTCCGCTAGGTAGACGGTGACTTACTTCCATTTTTCTCCATCCCTCACTCCGCGGGAAGTCTTTATCGCCCGCTAGTTTTGTATCACGACCCGCAGAGGGATTTTCTGTCACTCTGTTCCACAAAGTCTGCTCGTTCAGATCTCTTGGCGCCGTTGACTGATAGCTCTTTGCTGTTGAATGCGTTGCATAGTCTGGTCTTGTTTTTGCCGCAAAGTGAATTCTTTACCGGGACCAACATTTGGCGGATTTTCAATACTTGAATAATCGACTTTTGCATGAGCGCCTATGTCTTTTGCACCTAGCCTTTCTCAACCATTTTTAAACGCCTAATCATTATTCAACTGAAAGAAATTATTCTTTTTTCTAAGAAATCGATAAAGTTCTTCGCATACAAACTAGAAGTTTTATTAGAAAGATCAAGCCTATAAACAGGATACTCCCCATCATTAAGACCATCGTCCGTAGCAAAATAAAATGACTCCCCTGCGCCCGGCGGTTCACAGATAAATAGCCTCTCCTTCCCACACAACCCATTTCGACCGTTAACGATTGACATATAAACGATATCACCACCCCTTACACTATCAAAATCCATTTCGTAAATACTATAAATCTCCTCCCCAGATATTTCCCCGCCAGAATAACACTTCAGCCACCACTTATAGCTATCAGGCAACTTCAACCCAAGATGAGTTTCAGCTTTATAAATCCACTCATCAGCAATCCCGTTACCATAATCAGCAAACTCAACGAAATCCGACTCTTCAATAAGATTAATTATTCTCGAATAATCCACGTCTAATTACTCCCCGCTCCGAGCCCGCATTTTCCAATAATCTGACTGATAAGAATTAAACTCTTTGGCCTGTTTTGTCAATGTTTTTGCATTCAAATCCATAGGAACTGAAACATAATCAGTCGTAGGGTTTCTGTATTCTGCAGAGTCTTTGTAACGGGTATACCTAAAGCTTTGAGCGGCATTGGATGGGACGTGAAGAACACTGCTATTCTGGCTATGGAAAACAGATCCAACTTCTGCAAGTGAACCACGAGTACCAGCGAATCCATTAACTTCAGTTTGCGAGAGATGATGTAACTCAACTGATTTCCCATCATACCCAATTGGTGCTCGACCCGAGGCCATCCTCTCAAGGTTTGAGCCTTGAACAGTTTTACCTCGTACTCTCCAGGTCGATAGGGCCTCTGGGTCAAAGAGGTCGTTACGTTGATAAACAGTCCTATCTAGAACTGTTGTTTTATTCCAAAAAACACCAGCTTTAGGCGTTGTACTTGTAACATCACTACCCGCCGTCGTACCCGTACCAGCAGAACCTGGCCCTTTTGCACCTTTAGACGGCCCCTCTATGACATTTCTTTCAACCAGCGTACCCGCTTCGTTATCAGTGCCGCCACCAAATACAGGTTGGCCCTTCGTCGCAGCATTAGGATTAACACCGTTCTTTATTACCGACGACAGCTCTCCAGATAACGCCTTCCCCCCATAGTGCGCGACTGCCAACTCCGCCAGCGACTCAGCAGCTCTCTGGCTGAGATCCCCCAGGGGGCTTGCTTCGCCGGGGTATTGCTCTGGGTGAAGCGAAGCTAAAACTCGCCCGCCCTCCGTAGATGTGTAAGGTGCGCCAATCTGATCATATGAGGCAGCCGCACCTGCAAACGCGACAGTGCCCATCGCGCCGAGGGCGAATGGCGCAGCGCAACCAACAATACTCACACAAGCAGGGGAGGCACCAACCATACCAATGTAAGAAAGAGTGCCAGCTCCCGCCCCGCCTGCTGCGCTTGCGGCGTACCCGACGTTCGTGAATAACTCGTTGTTTACACTAAGCGCGTCGTCTATTCGATCCTTGAAGGTGTAATCAAATTGCCCCGTGCTTTTGAGTAACGCAATTTCCTTGGTAAATTCATTACCCTTGTTTTCCAACTCAACAAGCGTTTTGTAATTTTCGTCACTTTTAGGAACAGACGCGCTGCAGTGGGTCAATGCACATGCCGCAGCGTCATATTTAGCCTTGTTCTCAGGGTCGCGTCGACGTAGCTCATCCAGTGCAACGGTCTGCATTTCGTGAAGCGAATGGTTGTACTGCGTAGCATTTTTCGCCACCCAGCCGCCCTTTTCCAAGGATTCAGCGTCAGCGTCTTTCTGCGTCGCCGCTGCGAGCACTCCAATCACTTGTGAGCTCATGGAGAGCAATGTCTTATCGCCATGAACCAGAGAGCTCAAGTGCCCAACTACCGCTTCGTTAACGCCCGCAGCCAAAGCACCTGTTTTGAAATCGCCTCCTGTAGCCTCTGCAAGCAAGCCACCCACCATGGCATGCACAATGATTTTTGGCGGATAGCCTTCGGTCAACCGACCTTTTGTATAGTCTCCAACGGCATTGAAACTGACCGCCGCCAGCGTATTGAATAACGCGCTTTTGAGTGCGTCACTGCCACTGCCACCTTGCCCTAACGCCTTGCCAACAAGCATTGACGTGCCGTTCTGCAAAGTTTGACTCGCAGCAAACTGACCAACCCCAGTCCATGTATTCAAAGGCGGAGACGTAATGTTCCCTGTTCCGTACTCAGTCTTGGTCCCCGTCCAACCATCGAAATAAGCAGCTGTCAGGCCGGCTGTAACGCCAGAAATCACGTACCCCTTCATTGCATCTGACGAGGTCACGTCCTTGAATACCGCGCCCAGGTTGCCCCGATTATTAATGACGCTAACCGTTGCGTTAGTTGCTGCTCCCGCTGCGACTGCACCTGATGCCGCACTAATGAAGGTTGCGGTATTCGCCGTCATTGTTCCGGCAGCAACCATTCCGCCAGTAGCGGTGCCCATCGCGCCCGCGGCCAATGGCCCAACCACCGCCGCCATCACAATCGCAATAATGATCTGCGAAGCAGGCCCCAGCCCTGAATTGCTGTACTTGAAGCTGTCGTGGATCTCCTTGACCTGCCTCCAGTCCACATCACCACGCTTCTCAGCATCCTTGATCCAAGCCAACTGTGGATCGGCCTTAACCATCGCATCGATGGATTGGCTGACTGTCTCCTGATTGACCTGGTTAATGTCGATCTTCAAACCGGCGACAGCTTTAATCGCAACATTGCCTTCAGCAATCAGCTGACTCTGGCGGACGGTTTCGTCGGTGTTGCCTTTACCTTTGGAGGAAACCCAGAACGCATTGTTGTTGCTCTTCTCATGGCTCTCCTGATGCAGATCCTTGACCGCTTCAAAAGTAATCGCGCCACCACTATCCAGGGTGATGTCCTTGCCGCTTTGAAGCTTGGCAAGTTGATAGGTCTGGTCGCCTGCACTCTTGAGGGTCAGGTCGCCGCCGGTCTTGATTTCAGTGCCGACGTTGGTAATGCGCGTTACCTCATCGCGCTGGGTCTTTTTGGAACCCCAGCCGCTGTTTTTCTTCATGTCATACAGCGTGTGCGTGCTGTTCTCAGCCGCCAACAAACTCAACTTATCCCCGCTATACAGATAAGCCTCATTTCCCGCACTGATCCTGCTCGCCACCAGCGTCGTGTCACGCCCGGCCTGGCTGGTGAAATCTCCACCCGCCGTCAGCACGCTCGCCACTTGGGTGGTCTGCTCATCCGCTGTCTTGATGCGCTTCTTGCCGTGCTTCTCCTTGCCTTCGACGTTGTGCACATCGCTGACCGACGCCACGTTGAAGTCACGCCCAGCGTCGACGTTGAAGTCTTTGCCAGCGGTGGCAGTGCTGCCGATGATGTTGACGTCCTGCCCGGCCTTCATGTTCAGGTTGCCGCCGGCGGTGACGGTGGCGGCGAGGTTTTTGACGTCGGTGGTGATGCTGGATTTCTCGCCGCCGTCGCGGATCTCGTGCTTGACGCTGGTGTCGCTGGCGGCGATGAGGTTGAGGTCGCGGCCTGCGGTGAGGTTGGCGTCATTGCCGGCAGTGAGGGCACCCCGGTTGGTGAGGTCGCGGCCAGCGTCCATGGCCAGGTTTTCGCGGGCGACGATGGTGCCGCCGCTGCCGTCGGTGAGGGTGCGCATGCCGACGCCGTCACGCACTTGGATAGCAGTGGTATCGTTGGTGATGTCGCCTCGGAGGGCGGTGAGGCTGACTTGCTTGCCGCGAATCTCACCGGCCATGGCGTTGCGAATGCTGTCCTGGGCCAGCAGGCTCAGGTTGTTGCCGGCCTCGACCAGGCCGCCGGTGTAGAGGCTGCCGCTGCTGACGGCGGAGAGGTTGTTGCTGGCGCGCAGGGTGCCGACGTTGATCAGGTCACCGCCGGTGACCAGGTTGAGGTCGCGGCCCTGGATCAGGCTGTTGCCCTGTACGTTGCGCGACTCGGCCTGGGCCAGGTAGAGCACGGGCACGAGGACGGTCTGGCCGTCGATGACGCGGTTTTCCATCCACACGATGTCGTGGGTCAGGGCGCCGACTTGCTGGCTGGTGAGGGTGACACCCAGGCTCAGGCGCAGCGCATCTTTGCTGGCCAACGCGTTGTCCATCAGGTAGCGGAACTGGTCGGCGTCGCTGTACAGGCCGCCGGCGAGGAAGCGTTGGCCGGTTTGGGCGAGCACGGCATCGCGAATCAGGCGACTCTCGTATTGGCCATCGCCGAGGCGACGCCAGGCGTTGTCGGAGCTGAAGCCGAGTTTGCCGAGCATGTAGTCGGAGCTGAAGAAGCCCGTGAGGGAGGCGAACTCGGGGTTGGTCTCGATCAGGTAATGGCTGGTCGGGTCAGGATTTTTAACGAACAGGCCGTATTCGCCCTTGGGCAGTTGGAAGTTGGGCGAGGTGGTCGGGTCGACCGGGGCGAAGGCGGTGCCGGTGTAGTCCACGGGCACGAAGCCGCCGCCGGGGGCCGCGCCTGCTACGGGCAGGATGCTGCCGGCGGCCTTGGCGCTCGGGTCGTTGGCGTGTTTGCTCAGGTTGATGTTGATGCCACCGACGGGGATGCCGGTCTGGTCGTCGCCGAGGGTGCCGGTCAACTGGGCCAGGGTGTTGTTGTGCAGCGTGCCGTTTTGCAGGGTGCGGGCGACGTTGAGGTTGACCGTGCCGCCGGCTTGCAGGGTGGCGTCGTAGCCGGGGCCACTGTTGTTGGTCCAGGTGGTGACGTCGCTTATGTGCTCGAAAGGATAGCTATTGGGTGAGCGGTTTTTCAGCTCTTCAAAGCGCGCCTTATCGAAATGCCCAGCCGCCGTGGCCGCATTGAAAGCGGGAACGTCGACCCATTGCATGCGTTCAAATAAATCGTCGGAGACACGTCCTGGCGTGGTGACGACAATCTTGCGCTGCCCTGTGCGCGTGGCGGCACCCTGGTTAAGCAGGTCACCGGCGGCAATACTCAGGTCGCCATTGGCAGCCATCAGGCTGTAGCGATTCTGCACATTGTCGCCTTGCAGCAGCATGTTTTTGCCAGCTACCAGGCGCGCCGCTGCCGAATCCTTGGTCGCCGCCTCAAGGTGGGTCTCGTAGATGGTGATGATGCCTTTTTCCCACCAATCTTTTTCGCCGCAGTGCTGGCCACAGATCCAACTCAAGCTGCCGGTGGTCAGCGTCTGCCCGAGTTCGAATTCATCTTTGGCGTTTTCGATAAAGCCCGCATTGATACCGATCGAGCCTTCGCTTTCCACGGTGCCGGAACGGTTACTGAACAGCGCGGCACGGCCGCCATCGCGCGCGGCGAAGCTCAAGTCGCCTTTGCTGTAGACATCGCCATGAAGGTTGCTGAAACCATTGGCGCGCAGAGTCAGGTTGCCACCGCTGAACAGCAGCGAATCGGCCGCGTTGGTGATGCCATTGACCGCAGTGAGATTTACCGCACCCTGGGCGCCGAGGGTGCCGCGGTTATTGATCTGCGCCGCGGCGATATCCAGTTGCTGACGCGCAGTGAGGAAACCGAGGTTGTCCAGGGTGCCGCCCAGTGTCAGGCGGGTATTGTTGGCCGCCAGGCGGCCGCCGTTCTGGCTGAGGTTGTTCGCCGCCACGGTGAGTGTCTGCAGGGCCGACACGCGACCGCTGTTGCTCATGTCGCCAGTGGTGATGCTCAGGTCACCGTCGCTGAGCAGTTCGCCGCCGTTGTCCAGGCTTGCCACATTGAGGACCAGGCCCTTACCGCTGGCCATGCGGTCGCCGGCCTTGAGGGCCAGGCCTTGAGCACTTTTGTAGGTAAGCACTTCGTTGAGTTGCAGGCGACCGAGCCCGTCGACTTTGCCGAACGCCCAGTCGGCGGTGCCCATGCCGTTGATAGTGCCCTGGCTGCCGTTGAGGCTGGCGGTGTTGATGCGAAACAGGCCGCTGCCGGCGTGCTGCAACAGGCCGGCCTGGTTATTCAGGCTGGTGGCGTCGAGGCTGAAGGCCGTGCTGCCGAATTCGAGGGTGCCGCCCTCGTTGTTCACCGCGCCGCTGAGGTTGAGGCTGCTGCTGGCACCGCCAAGCGCGCGCAGTTGGCCGTTGGCGCTGTTGTCCAGGTTGCCACCGTTGAGGCTCAGCCCCTGGTTGGCTTCGATCAGGCCGCCCTGGTTGGTGAGGGTGTCGCGTGAGGTCAGGTTGAGCAGGTTGCCGCTGACCTGGCCGCCCTCGCTGTTGTCGAGGGTGGCGCCGCTGACGGTCAGCTGTTCTTTACCGAACAGTTTGCCGCCACGGTTGGCCAGCGCTTCGACGGTCAGTTGCAGGTTGCCGACCAGGCTCGCCATCAGGCCGCCGCTGCCGTTGTCGACCTTGTCGGCGGTGACGGTCAGGCTGTCACCTTGCACCGTGCCGCCCTGGTTATCCAGGCTGGTAGTGTGCAACTCGGTGAGGGCGCCGCCGCTGAGGATCAGGCCCTTGCGGTTGCTCACATCCTGGCCGCTGAAGCTCAAGCCCCCGGCGCCGGCCAGCAGTTGGCCATCGTCGTTGTTATTCAGGTGCTGGGCGGTGATGTCCAGGCGCTTGCCACGCAGGGTGCCGCCGCTGTTGTCGAGGGTGGTGAGTTGCTTGACCAACACACTGCGCTCGCCCGCGTCGATCTGGCCGCCGACGTTAGTCAACAGGTCGCTGACGTTGAGCACCACGTCGCCGCCATCGCTGACCAACGCGCCTTTGTTGCTGTTGGTAAAGCGCTGCGCCGTCACATCGACGGTTTGGCCGAGCAGGATGCCGGCACTGTTGTCGAAACTCTCGCCGCGCAGTTGCAGCAGGCCTTCGCTCTGGATGCGGCCCTGGGCGTTGAGCAATTGGCCCGGGCCTTTGAGCAGCAGGCTTACGCCCTGGGCGCCACCGGCGAGCAAGCCGGCGCTGCGGTTGTCGAGGCCGGAGGCGCGTACGTCGAGTTGGTCACCCAATACGCGTCCGGCGCGGTTATCGATATCCCCACCGGCGACGTCGAGCAGCAATTGTTTGCCGACGATGACGCCGCTCTGGTTATCCAGGTTCGCGGCGTGCAGTTCGATATTGCCCTGCCCGGCCTGCACACGGCCCTGGGCGTTATTGAGCTGTTGTGCGGCGGTGAGGGTCAGCTTGCCGGTGTCGGCGCTCAATACGCCGCCGGCATTGCTGCCGAGGGTGCCGGCGTTGACGGTCAGGTCGGTGCTGGCCTGGGCGAAACCCTGGGTGTTGTTGAAGCCGTTGCTGACGGTGAGGTTGAGCGCGCCGCCGTCGGCCTGGATCAGGCCCTTGAGGCTGTTGTCGAGCTCGGTGGCATTGACGGTGGCGGTCTTGGCCACCAGCACGCCGTTCTGGTTATTGAGCTTGCCGGCGTTGACCGTCAGCTCGTTAGCGATGATTTGCCCGCCGCTGTTGTTCAGGTCGGCACTGGCGAGTACCAGGCTGCCGCCGGCCATCTCGATACGGCCCTGGTTGTTCAGGGAAGAGCTGTTGAGCATGGCGGCCTGGCCGTCACCAAAGCGAATCAGACCACCGAGGTTGAAGATGGCCGGCGAGTTGATCACCAGGCTCTGTTCGCCGAACAAGCGCGCGGTGGCGCCCTGGTTGGTCAGTTTGGCGCTGCTGACGTCGACGGTCTTGGCCTGGATGATCGCGCCCTGGTTGGTCAGCGCCTGCGCGGCGCTGATCGCCAAGGCGCGGCTGGCCAGCAGGTTGCCGGAGGTGGTGACGGTTTGCGCGTTGACCACCAGATCGCCGGTGGCGTTGCGGCTGTTGTCGGAGGCGACGCCGGCTTCGACGATGCCGGGGTTGGTGACGGTCGCGGCGTTGAGTTCAATGCGCTGGCCGGCCGCCACGCTCTTCTGGTTGACCAGGGCCTGGGCGCTGGTGATCTGCACGTTGCCGGTGGCGTAGACCTTATCGGTGAGGTCGACGTTCTGCGCAGTGACCTTGACGTTACCGGTGGCCGCCGCCTGCGCCATGCTCAAACGCCCATTGGCATCCAGCTGAATATCCCCACCACTGGCCGCCAGCGTGCCGTCGAGTTTCACGCCCACACCCGCCTCGGTGCCCACCAGCTTGATCGCGCCGGCGTACATGCCGCCCAACGCGCTGGAGTCGATCGCCAGTTCGGGCTTGGCGCTGCCGTCGTCGGCGCGCGGTGTGGTTTTCAGGCTTTGGGCGTCCACATCGTTGCGCCCGGCGATTACGTTCAGTTCGCGCGCGTTGATCTGCGCGTTGATCTTGGCCGAGCGGGTGATGATGTCGAAGCGGTCGACATTGCTGGCGTTCAAGCCTTCGCCGTCGATGGTCACGGCGCCGCCTTCGACCTGGTAGCTTTTCAGTTGGCCGTTCGCGTCGAGCACCGGCTTGCCGGTGGTGAGGGTGACGTTCGGCGTGTTGATAAAGCCGCAGCCGCTGCAGGTGACGCCGTACGGGTTGGCGACGATGACTTTGGCCGACTGCCCCGCCACTTCGGTGTACCCGCGCAGTTGGCTGGGGTTGCTGCCGGTGACTTCGTTGAGGATGACGCTGGCCGCGCCGCCCTTGAGGTTGGGGTTGCCGACGATGTAGCCGCCCAACTGGGTGTTGGTCACCGCGCCGCTGGCGTTGTTGAGGATCACGCCGTTGGGGCCGACGTTGTATTGCTGGAACTGGTTATGGGACAAGCCGGCGCCGTTGGGCGTGGCGATGTTCACCACGGGCACGCCATTGCCCGCCGCGCCAACAGTGGTGCCCGGCGCGCTGACCACAATGCCTTCGGCCTGGGCCAGCAGCGGCTGCCAGAACAGCGCGTTGGCCAGGATCAACGCCAGCCCGCGCTTGGGCAGGCCGAAGAACGCGTCGCGCGGCTTCAAAGCGGCGGAAGGTTGGCGGGCCAGGAAGGCAAATTGGCGAACATCCATTGTCAGATTCTCATTGCGGCGGGGCGTTGAATTACAGGAAGAAGTCCATACGGAAGTAGATCGGCGCTTCGCGCTCGCTCACTACGGCCGGTCTTTCCAAAGAATGGGCAAAGGTCACGCTGGTGCTGACGTGCTTGCCCCGGGCGAACAGCTCCAGGGAGTTGCTGGACACGCGACCATGCACGTCGCCGTTGTAGCGGTCGTTGCTGATCACGCCCTGGTCGTAGCCGACGCTGGCGCCGTACTCGGCAAAGGCCGGGCGCATCCAATCCAGGGTCACCGGGCGCGCCCAACGCACCTCGTTGCGCCAGTAGCCGCCGCTGTCGCCGGTCAGTTGCTGATCCTTGAAACCGCGTACCGAGGCCGAGCCGCCCAGGCTCACGCGTTGCGGGCTGAACAGAATGTCTTCGCTGCGCTGACCGGTGGCCAGGCTGGAAAAACTCAACGACTCGCCCCACAGCGTGAACGGCTGCAGATAGCTGACGGTGGCGGTGTATTTGCGGTAGCGCGAATTGGCCTGGCGGTTGCCGAACTGATCGCGTTCTTCTTCAGACTGGGCATCGAGCAGGCCGATGCCGTTCTGCATGCCCAGGTCGAGGTTGACGAACGCAGTGCCGATGCGCCGACCGTGGTTGATGCCGAACTGGAGTTCGCTGAGGCGGTTGCTGCTCGCCTCGGTGCGCGTATCGAGGATGTAGTTGTTGGTACGCAGATGGGCCAGGCCGACGTTCACCGAGGTCTTGCTCACGTCGTCGCGGTGGATCACCCGCTCGGCGCGCAGTTGATGGTTCTGGTTGTCGCCGTCCTGCTTGAATTTGAAGTCGTTGGTGTGGCCGTAGGTGCGGTAGTCGCTTTCGCTGTAGGTGTAGCTGAAGTTCCACCAGCCCCACGGCACGTTGTAATACAGCATGCTGTTTTTCGAGGTTTTCTGGTGGTCGCTGACCGCATCGTGGCCGCCGCGCAGCATCAGTTGGTCGCCCAGACCCAGCGGGCTGTCCCATTCCAGGCCGGCGCCCCATTGCTGTTCGCCGGTGCTTTTCTGGCCGTCGTTGTTACGCGACAGGCTGGCGCGCCAGGGCTTTTGCGGGGTGTTCTTGACCACCACATCACTGCCGCCGATCTGCTGGCCTGGGGTCAGTTCCATCTGCGCCTGCTTGGAGGGCAAGCGATTGAGTTGATCCACCAGTTGCTCGATTTCGCGCAGGTTCAGCGCCTCGCCGACCTTGCCGGGAAAGGCCATGGCCAGTTCGCGGTCGGTGACGCTGCTGCCCTCGGCGCTTTTCAGCGCTTCGAGTTTGCCTTCGACCACCAGCACTTGCAGGTGGCCGCTGGACAGGTCTTGCTGCGGCAAGTAGGCACGGCTGGTGACGCGGCCTTTGGCAATGTAATAGTCGGTGATGACCTTGAGCAGTTCGTTGAGCTGCGACACGCCCAGGCACTGGCCCAAATAGGGTTTGAGCAGGCGCGTGCGGTCGGCGGCGGACAGGCTGTCGGCGCCCTTGAGTTCGATGTCTTGGATCGGGAAGCAGCGAGTGTCTGCCGGCGTCGTCGGAGCGGCGGGCTTGGTCTGTTTGCCGGGCAGGTCCTGGAGTTCCTGCAGGCGTCGGCTCTGCTCTTCGAGCAAGCGATTCTGCCGGTCGCGGATCAGGTCCTGGTCCCCGGGGGTGGGGGCGGCGGTGGCGCTGTTCATGCTCAAGCAAACGAGCAGGAAAGTGCATAGAAAGTACCGAGTCCGTGGTAATAGCAGAGACATGTTCGATCCATCGAAAATCAAGGGGGCGCAAACTAACATCGAACTTGCGCTAGCCCAAGCTAATGAGCTAGTTGTATAACCGCACCTATTTAGTTTGCAAGCCCTTGATTAATAACAATAAAAACCAATCAAAAAGAGCATGCGCAGATTAACGGAACAATTATTCCGACCAGTGGCTGCACTTTTTGAATATGAGTCGACAACAACTAATTAGATGCCATTATTTAGCCATCAAGTTATTGCCGAGATAGGTTAGTACCGAGAAAGACGGAAAAGTTCGCGGGCGTTTTGTGAATTGGATCCCATTTGTCGGTATTCCAATGCAACGCCGCTAGAGCAGGACCCGCCAGCGTTGGCGTGGTGAGCCCGCTCACCACACCGTCAAGACTGCACGGTTTATCTGACGCTTTGATCTTTTTCCTGGCCGGGGACGAGGGTCAATGCCGGGCGTTCCACGTCGCGGGAGACATGGGACCTCACCTCTTCGACACCGCCCTCTTCATCGTTGTGGATAACCAGTACGCCAGGGCGGCGCAGTTGCTCCAGGTCGCCGGCACCCAATTTGAAGCTCTCACTGAGGTGCTGGTCGCTCAAGGCGTTGGCTTGTGCGCGGCGTTGGGCGAACTTACGGCCCTTGCGTTGCTGATAGCGCGCCCAGCACACCAGGATTACCGCGTTGAACAACGCGATCCACAGGTAGATCTGCAAGGTGTTGAGCGCTGCGAAAATCGGCGCTTCGATACGCGGGCCACCGTGGGTGTCGAGCATCGAGGTGATACCGCGTGCCAGCAGCCAGATCAATCCGGCCCAAGCCATCAGGGTCAACAGCACATCGATAATCCACATCACCAGGCTTTGGCGAGTTCTGACCAGGTGCATGATCACGCCTCCTCACTGACAGGTTTGATACCACGGTCCGGGCTGACCCAGCGCGCGCGTTTCTGATGTTGGTTGAACAACACCTTGGGGAAACTGACCAGCGTGGTAAACAGGCTGACCAACCAGAACACCATCGGGTACCACACGGTCCAGAACAGGGTTTTCCACAGGTCTTTCTCGTAACGGCGGTCGATGATGATGCTCACCGCGAACTGCAGCAGGCAGACCATCGCCAGGACCAACCCGGTAAAAGCCGGCGGCATCAGAGCGTCGACGGCTATTGCCTGTGGCAGCGCAATAAACTTGCCCACGCCCCAAAAGATCACCGACAGCAGGAAGGTGAACGCCCAGCCGGTGGACAGGCAGTACTCGAACAGCAGCGGCCACAGATATCGGTGACGCCACTGCCAGATGCCGCGGATATTCTTGAACAGCACTTCGGCGCCGCCCTGGGCCCAGCGCAGGCGCTGCTTCCACAGGCCGCCGACGGTTTCGGGCATCAGGATCCAGCACAGCGCGCGCGGCTCGTAGAAGATGGCCCAGTGATCCAACTGCAGCTTCCAACTCACGTCGATGTCTTCGGTGATCATGTCGGTGCTCCAGTAGTCGATGCGGTCCAGCGCCTTCTTACGGAACGCTACCACCACCCCCGACACCGTGAAGATCCGGCCGAACACGCGCTGGGTGCGCTTGATCAAACCGATGATCGACGAGAACTCACCCACCTGGACGCGACCGATCAGGGTCGACCGCGTGCGAATTCGTGGGTTGCCGGTGACGGCGCCCAGGCGTGGGTTGTCCAGCATTGGCGCCACCAGATAAGCCGCCGCGTTTTTGTCGAGCAACGCGTCGCCGTCGATGCACACCAGGTATTCGCTGCGTGACGCCACGGCCCCCATGCGCAGGGCAACGGCCTTGCCCTGGTTCTGCGCCAGGTGCAACACGCGCAAGCGTGGGTGTTCCAGCGCCAGGGCATCGAGCACCGCCGCGGTGTTGTCTTTGGAGCCGTCGTTGACCGCGATCACTTCAATGTTCGGGTACAACTGGCCGAGCGCCGCATGGATGGTATCGGCGGCGTTATCCCCTTCGTTGTAGCAAGGGATGATGATCGAGATCAGCGGGTTGCCGGCCAGGGTCGGCGCCGGGGTGTCTTCCTCCCAAGGCCAGTGGCGCTCCCAGTGCAGCCAGAAGTACAGGCCGCCGGCAATCCACAGCGCCGACATAAACAGCGGGTAGAAGAACACGAAGTCCATCAGGAACTGCCCGGTGACCAGAAAGATCAGGCCCAGGGGCACGCCCAACACCAGCGCCAGTACGAATAAAGCCAGGATTCTGTCGAACATGGTCAAGGGTTCCATTGGTTGGAAAGGGCCGGACGCACGGTGTTCAGGTCCGGGGAGTTTTCCAGGAAGTTGTCCGGGTAGTAACCAAAACTCGTGACCCCCTGGCGTTTAAGCACACCCATCCATTCAGCCATTTGCGCACCGTTGATATCGGTGGCCTCTTTGGTGCGCCAGTCCTTGGCTTGCAACTCGAACACCGTGCGCTCCAGGGCACCGGGGCGCTTCTTGACGGTGGCGACCAGTTTCTCCAGCCAGGCGTTGGAAGTGCTCACCTGCTGACCCTCCATCAGGGGCATGGCCATCGGCGCGGTCCAGTCGTAAGCCTGGAGGAAATCATCCAGATTCTGCGCGAACCAGGCTTCGCTCGGCGGGTTGAGCATCGGCTCGGCGAAGATATTGCGCGCGGTCAGCACCTGTGGCCCGCGGATGGCGCGCACCTTGGCGGTCAGCTCATGGGTGAAGTCGATCAGGTAGCGGCTCTTGAAACGCGTCCAGCGTTGCATCACCGCCGGGTCGGCGCGCAGGGCCGCAATGCTGTCGGGCAAACCGTTGGCTGCGTAGGTTTTCAATGCGGCGGGGCTGGCGTCTTCGAAATCGTTGAACACCGCATCGTCGTGATAAAGGATGCCGTCGATCGGCCCTACCCGCGCCAAGTCTTCGTAGATTTCGCCGATAGCCTTGCGCACGGCGGGATCGAAAGGTGACAGGCGTTGGTACTGGTCGGGATCGAGGCCGATCTTGCCGGTCTTGGGATCCCAACGGGTCACGCGCGGCAGCTTGGCGTCGAGGGCAAAACTGAGCACCGGCATCCAGGCATAGACGCTGGCATGGGCACGGGTATGCAGCTGCCAGGCGACGCGGTTGAACAGGTCGGCACGCATCGGCAAGTGACGGTTAGGGAAGTACAGCGAGTGCACCAGGCCATCACCCTTGGGGTCGGCAAAGGCTTGCAGGAACACCGTGCCGGCGCCCATGTCCACCACGCGCTGTACCAGTTGGTCGAGGTTGCGCGCCTGCTGGGCGGGGTCCGGGTCGTAGACGTTGTCCAGGTCCACATGCAGCACGCGCAGCGGCGCCTTGGCCTGCACGGCCACGATGCTGTTGGCGAAGTGCTCGCCGTCCGGATCGGAGGCCACCAGGAAGCGCGGGCTGTTCATCAGGTCGCCGAGGTTATCGAGGCCGTCTTCAAGGGTCAGGGCCATCTGGTAACCCTGCTCGCCCACCACCGCCAGCGACGTGCCGTCGGCCGCGCCATACGGCCAGACCCACACCCGTGGCGCCTTGCCCGTGACGCTGCGAATTTTGTTGGAGATCGCCACCACGTCGGCACGCATGCGCGCCTGGAACTGCGCTTCGGTTTCGTAGCGATTGGTCGCCGGATCATAGCGGCGGGTGGTCGCGGCCGGTTCCAGGTTGCCCTGGGGGTTGGCCAGGATGCCTTTGTGGTTGGCATCGGTGTGGGCGGCGATTTCTACCAGGCCCGATTGCGACACCTCGCGAATCTGCTCCCAGGTGAGGAACTCACCCCGAGGGCGCGGCATGCCAGCGAAGTCCACCGGCTTGTTCAGCGGCGTATCGATCCAGTAGCCCACCGGTGCCAGCAACGCCGGCCAGCGGTAGGCGCGCAGAATCGGCATTACCCGGGTATAGAAGCTCGAATAGCCGTCGTCGAAACTCAGCATGATTGCCTTGGGCGGCAACGCCGGGCCGCCACGGCGGGCGGCGAGAATCTGATCGACGCTGACCGCCTGGTAACCGTTCTCGCGCAGCCAGGCCAATTGTTCGATCAGCCGCTCGGTACGCACCGCCACCACGGCCTGATCGGGGTCGCGGTCGGACACGTCGTGGTAGGCGATCCCCAGGAAATGGTTCTTCGGCCACGCCGCTTCGTTGGCTGGGGTCGGCCGCTCGGCGGGTGGAGTGAAGGGCGCGGGTTGCTGGGCGCAGGCGCTGGCCAGCAATACACCCAGGAGCAACAAGCAACGGCTGAGAACAGTCATGGTCAGGCTCTTTTAGAAACGGTAAGTGAGGTCGACGAGCAGGCGCAGATCGCGTTCGCGATCACCGTCGTAAGGTCGGCTGATCAGGCTCAGGTTGGCGCCGACTTCCAGTACATCGTTCCAGCGATAGCGTTGGCCATAGCCGATCAGGCCGACGCCGCCGGTGGAATAATCACGCTGGCTGTACGTACCCGCACCGACTTGGAACTGCTGACTCCACTGGGTCTCGTAGCGGTGGTAGAGCACATGGTTGACGTTGACGGTGGGCAACACGCTGAAGTCCGACTTCGGGTTGAAATACACCGTGTCTTCCTTGCTGTTGCGGCTGGTGGCGACTTCCAGGCCCAGGTCCACTTGCACCTTCGGCGAGCTGTAGAGGCCCTCGCGGCCGGCGAGCAGGGCTTCGACGCGGTCGTTGCCGTCACTGAAGTGGGATGGGCTGACGGACAGTTTCCACTCGCGGCTTTCATTGGCGCGCCAGCGGATAAACCCGCTGCCGCCATTGGCGGTGATGTCGGCATTCAACGCGCGCAACGGCGTGGTGGCGGCGAGGTAGTCGAGGCTGCCGCCGTATTGCCAGTGATCGTTGAGGTCATAGGCAAACGCTACGCGGGCGCCCTGTTTGGAACCAAAGCCGTAGGAGTGGTTGGACACCTCGGCTTCCAGGGTCAGGTCACGGGTGCGCCGCTCCACGCCGACGCGCTGCCAACGGTGGTGGCCGGTGCCTTCTTCAAAGTCGGCGGTGGCGTAACCAACACCGGCGAACAGGCGCCAGTCTTCGTCGATGGGCGGGGTGTAGATCACACTCTCGATGCCCCAGTCACGGCTGCCGGCCACTGCGCCGGCATCGCTGTTGTTGCCGCCGCCGTAGCTTTTGCCGGTGTAGGCTTCAACGCGCAATTCGGCCATGTCGTGCACATTGCGCAAGCGGTTGAGGCGCTGCACTTGGCGACTGTCGGGGTTGCGCGCGACCACGTCGTCGGTGAGCACGTCGAGCTGGCGCCACTCCTGCAGGTCCATGGCGGTGTAAGCCTGGGACACTTCCAGGCCGATGTCGCGCGGGGCCTGGGCTTCGGTTTCTTTCAGAATGCCTTCGGCACGGCGCGGCAGGTCGCGGGCGCGGTACATGTCGGCCTGGGCCAGGCGCAAGCCGACATTGCCTGGGGCCTTGGCCACCAATGCTTCCAGGCTGGCTTCGCTGCCCGGCAGGTCGCCGCCGTAGACGCCGGACTGAGCGGCCAGTTGCTGGGCGTCCATCCATGAATCGTTGGGGTTGCCGATGGGCAGGCCTTTGAGTTCGACCCGAGGTTTCTGGCTGTTGGCGAGGCTGCTAGCGACTTCGCGGGCTTGTTCGCCCTGATCGCTCTCTTGCAGGGCATAGAACAAGGCGGTGGTGTCTTCGACGCGATCATCGGGTTCGGCATCGGCGGCGCTCAGGGCCTGACGGTACAGCGGCTCGGCCTTTTCCGGCTGGCGTTGGTCCAGGTAGGACGCCGCCACCCAGCGTACGGCGTAGGTGGGCAATTGCACGCCTTCGCGGGTCAAGGTTTCGTATTCGCGCACCACATCCGCCGTGCGCGCCCGAGCCTTGAGAGCGCCCAGGCGGTCGATGCGCCAGCGCACCACGTCATCGTGGGCGCTGGCGTCGGGGGTCCAGCGTGCGAGCAGGTTGTCGTACGCCTGCAGCGCACGGTCGGCGATCACGTAGCGCTCTTGTTCACTGCGGGTGGCGAACTCGGCCATGCGCACACGCTCGGCGGCCAGATCGCCTTCCAGGCGGCGTTGGGTAACCGCATCCAGCAGGCCCGGACGCTGGGCCGACAGACGCAGCGCGGCCTCCGGCAAGCGGGCCTTTTGTAGAGCGATGATGTATTCGCGGGCAACTTCCGGCTTATCGCCGGCACGCATAAACGCCTGATCGAATTCGAACAGCGCGTCGTAATTCAAGCCGGCACGGGTCAGCGCATAACCCAGGGCCATGCGGCGGTTGGGGTCTTCAGGCTTGGCGGCCACCAATGCACGGGTACTCTGCACCGCTTCGTTAGCCTTGCCGCCATCGGCCTGGGTAAGGGCCAGGCCCAGTTGCAGGTCGATGTTGTTCGGTTCGCGCAGCAACGCCTGACGGTACACCGCCTCGGCCTGGGCCCACTGTTTCTGATTACGATAGGTGCGCGCCACCGTGGCCAGCGCTTGGGTGCTGAGGTTGCGATGCTTGCCCTGGGCCTCGTAGACCTGCAGCACTTCGGCGTCCTGGCCGGCCCAACCGGCAATCACCAAGTGATCGCTGACCTGGCCAGGCGTCTGGCGCTCGGCGGACAACTGGCGCAATTGCGTAAGGGCGGGGGTGAAATTGCCGTTGCGCGCCTGGATGATCAGCGCGTCATAGGCCGGATCGGCCACGGCAAAAGCAGGCATCAGCAATTGGCTGCACAAGGCGACCCCGATAAGCAGTCGCAACCGGCCTGATGCACTGAGTGGTGGGTTTGGCAACATATCGTGAGCTTCCTTACAGGGAAAGCTGTAACGATAGGTGGTCCTGAGCGCTTCGCTTCAGGGTGCCGACGTCTCATGACCCGGCCTAGCTTTCCTGTGGTCACTATCGCCGAGGGCGGTGGGTAAAAGCGCAAATCAGAACAATTGTTCAGAATTGGATGAGGAAGGCGGATTTACACGCGGCCCGCGAAGCAGTGCCGCTTGTGGCAAGGGAGCAAGCGCCCTTGCCACACGTGAGGCGATTATTGCGCGCCGCTGACCGCGCCGACTTTGGACATCACAAAGCCGATGAACTGCTCGACGGTCATCTTCTGGCCGTTGAAGGTCACTTCATTGTTGGCGTAGTGCAGTTTGGACACCACATCGCTGCCCACCAGGGTCGCCAGTTGGGTACCCACGGCCATACCGCTGACCATCTCGGCGGCCATCTGCGCTTGCTGCTCGATGGCTTTCGGGTCGGTCAGGCCGCCGGCCTGGGCTTGCAGGGCGGACACATCGGCGATCATTGGCTTGGACAGGGTCAGGTTGGCGTCCAGCAGCGACACCATCTGCTTGCCCAGTTCAACCGGCGGCAATTCCATCGACGCCGGCTTGGCCAGGTCCACCACCAGGCTGAACTTGCTTTCGCCATGGGTGGTTTTCAGCGACAGGTTTTCTACCGCCAGTTGCGGCTTGGCGGCCAACAGTTGGTTGACGTTGGCTTCGGCCAGGGTCTGCTCGGCTTCGGTCAATTGCAGTTCAGGCACGGGCTCGCCAGCGGCGGCCGCGGCTTGCACCGGCTGCATCTTGTCTTGGTAGAGTTTGGTCAGCACCAGCATGGCCGGGACGTCGACGTTTTTCATGCTCAGCGCCATGGCGGCCGAGCCGACGGGTTTGCCCTTGTAGCCGATCTCGTCGATTTTGTAGTCGACGCGGCCGGCCAGGTTGTTGTCTGTGGTTTCGCTGGAGTCTTTCTGCTCAAAGCCTTTGAGCGAGATCACGTCTTTCTGCACGCCGACGGTGAACTTGGCGTCCGTGAGCTCCACGGTGTTCTGCCCGGTGTAGAAACCGAAGGTGGACTTGGCCAGGTTGCTGGCCACGGTCAGGCCGGCCAGTTCGGCTTCGAACGGCGCGCCCTGGGCGTCTACGGTGGCGACCTTGAGGCTGTTCATAAAACCGTCGGCTTTGACTTTCTGGCCTTCGGCGGTGCCATCGAAATTCAGGTTGGCGCCGGAGAAGCTCACCGAGGACTTATCGTCCTTGAACTCCAGAGGCAGCAGTTCGACATTGCCGTTGACCGCGCGGGTATAGCCGATATTGGCCACGCCCTTGAGCGGCGATGCGTCTTTGGCGGCAGCGAACCACTTCTCGGTGGTGGCGTTCTTTTCCAGCTCGTAGTGACTGGTGGCCATGACCGGCAGCCATTTAAGCGTGACCAGACGCGAGAACGGCAACGGGCCGTGTTCGATATGGTCGACGAACAGCAGCTCCGGGTTCGGGTTTTCTTCGCCGAACACCGGACCCTGCGCCTTCAGGCGGTAGTGCGCGGTGCTGCTGAACACGCCGCGCTCCAGGGACACCAGTTCCAGGGCGACGCTGCCGTCGACGCCGGCCATGGAGGTTTGCAGTTCCTTGTTGGCGTTTTGGATCGCGGTCTGCAACACCGGCTCCAACTGCTTACCGGTGTACCAGGCGCCGCCTGCACTGACGACGCCGACGGCGACAACAAAACCCAAAAGAACGACTGCTGGCTTATTCATGAAGTGACCTGATCAAATCCTGTGAGAAGTGGGCTGTCTTCCTTGAACCCTGCAAGGGTTGGCTCAAGCCCGCCGAAAACGGGGGGAAGATTAGCACTGGCGGCCTTAAACGGCGCAACCTTTCAGAGGCATCAGATCGCTACTGGTTCACGAATACTCCAATTCGATTTCATCGAGCTGGTGATCGAAGCTCTTCAAGCGCGCCGTCCAGGTGTACACCAGCACCTCGAATTCGCGGTGGATCACGGCGTTGCCAGGGGTGTCGGTCTTGGGGTCGCAGAAGTCCAGCTGGTAGCGCTCGCGGGCCATCTGCGTGGCGACGTCGGACAATTCCCGCGCGTTATTGAGCCAATGCCGACCTTCGGCGACCTGCTTGTCGAGCACCACGCACTGTTTTTTCAGGGTTTCGAGGCTTTTTTCCAACGGCGTGCCCGTCAGGTCGCCCATCACTTCCTGGAAGGTGCGCCCCGGCTGCCAGTAGCTGCCCCAGAAATAGCGGTCGAATACGGTTTCGACGCGGCGCAGTGCGACCTTGGTGTCCCAGATGGCCACGCGGGTCTTGCCTTGTTCGAGGAGTTTTTTCTTGATGCGTTGATTCTGGTAGGACGCCCAGGCCACCACGCCGATGGACAAGGTGCCGATCACCAGGCAGGCGCTGTCGAGAAACACCATGGCCTTGTCGAGTTGGTGGGAAAGCATGACGCCATAGAAATACGCGGCCGATAACAGCACCAGTGCGAAGAGCACGCACCAGAAAGCGGGAGCATAAGGGTTTTTCATTATTGGAATCCCCATGAGCAAACGCGAGCAGTGTCAGGCGTGCGCCTGGCTCGAAAGCCACGGCGCCCGCCTGTCAAAGCATAGCTATTCGCTCAGGGTTTGCTGGACGCCGACGCTTGCGTTCGTCCGCTTTCCCAGCCGCCGCCCAGGGCCAGGAACAGGTCGATCTGGCTCATGGCGACCTGAGTGTTGGCCGCCGCCAGTTGGGCACGCATTTCGGTGTAAGTGCGCGTGGCCTGAAGGTCGGCCAGGAACGAGGCGCGACCGGCCTGGAAGAAGCGGTGGGTCTGGTCCGCTGCCTGCTGCGCCGATTGCTCGGCCTCGGCCAATGCGTCGCGGCGCTGCAGCACGGCGGTGTACTGGGCCAGGCCGGTCTGGGTTTCGCGGATCGCGTTGAGCACCACCCCATCGAAATGCGCCAAGGCCCCCTGGGTGGCGGCTTCGGCTTCATGGATACGCGCCCGGGCGCCGTTGGTCGGCACGGTCCAACTGATCATCGGGCCAAAGCCCCAGCGGTTGGTCGCCGGTTGGCCGAGGTTATCGAGCAGGCCCACGGTGCCGACGCTGGCGCCGATGGCGATGTCCGGGTACAGGGCGCCGGTAGCCACGCCGATGCGCGCGGTGGCGGCGGCCAGTTGGCGTTCGGCCTGGCGCACGTCGGGGCGGCGCTTGAGCAACGTGGCACCGTCGCCCACCGGCAGCAATTGGGCGATGTGCGGCAACTCGGCGCAATCACCGATGCCCGCCGGCAATTGCTCCAGGGGTTTGGCCAGCAGCATCGACAAGCGATAGAGCCCCGCCTGACGCGCCGCCTGGTAGCGCGGCATCTCGGCGCGCAGGGATTTGTATTGGGTTTGCGAGCGCGTCACCTGGGTTTCATCGCCCCGGCCGGCATCGCGTAGGCGCTGGGTCAGCGTGGTGCTTTGCGCTTGCAGTTCCAGGGAACGGTTGGCAATCGCCAGTTCTTCATTCGCCGCACAGATTTGCGTGTAGGAGCGCACCACATCGGCCACCAGGGTGATGCGCGCGATGTCGGCGGCGGCCTGGGTGGCGTCGGCGCTGGCCTGGGCGCTTTCGATGCCGCGTTGCAAGGTGCCGAACAGGTCGAATTGATACGACGTGGTGATGCCCACGCTGCCGATGTTATCCACCGGGACTTTTTCCGACAGCAGGAAGGCTTCGCCGGATTCCTGCAAGCGTTGGGCCTCGGCCTTGGCGCCGGCACTCCAACCGCCGGCGGATTCGGCCTGCTGCACTTGATAGCGCGCGCGTTGCAGGTTGGCCGCAGCCACCCGCAGGTCGGTGTTGGAGGCCATGGCCTGGCGCACCAGTTCATCCAGACGCGGGTCGTTGTAGAGCTTCCACCAATCCGTCGGCACCGGCGCCGACACCACGTTCTTGCCATCGGACGGCAGTTGCCCTTGCAGATCGCCACGCTTGATCGCGGCGGTATCCGGCACCTGGTAATCCGGGCCGACCATCTGACAGGCCGACAGCAAAGAACCCAGGGCAACAATGGCTAACAACTGCTTCATGGCCGGGCTCCGGCCTTGGTTGAGTCGTCAATGATCGACACCGTGGCGGTACGTCCGGCGATCATGCGAAAGTCCGCCGGCACCTCATCAAAAGCAATGCGCACCGGGATGCGCTGGGCCAGGCGCACCCAGCTAAACGCCGGGTTGACGTTGGGCAACAGGTTGGAGCCGCTGCTGCGGTCGCGGTCTTCGATGCCGGCGACGATGCTCTGCACATGCCCATGCAAACGGGCGTTGTCACCGATCACGCGGATGTCCACACCCATGCCGACGTGGATGCCGTCGAGTTTGGTCTCTTCGAAATAACCGTCGATGTGGAACGAGTTGCTGTCCACCACCGACAGCACCGGGCGCCCAGCGGTGACGAACTCCTGAGTGCGCGGCGCGCGGTCGTTGACGTAGCCGTCCACGGGGCTGCGGATTACCGAGCGGTCGAGGTTGAGCTGCGCCGAGTCCACCGTCACCTGGGCTTCGGCCAGGGCCGATTGGGCGCGGGCCACGCGAGACTGGCTTTCTTCCAATTGCTCGCTGGGCACCAGGTTGCCCAGGCCACGGTTGCGCTTATATTCGCGCTGGGCCTGGGCCAGGGTTTCCTGGCGGTCGGCCACGGCGGCCTGGGCCTGACGCAGGGCCAGCTTGAAGCGGTCCTGGTCGACGGCAAACAGCACCTGGCCTTTGCTCACCAGTTGGTTGTCGTGCACGTCCACGCGTTGGATCAGCCCGGACACGTCCGGGGCGATCTGCACGATGTCGGCACGGATATGGCCGTCACGGGTCCACGGCGCAAACATGTAGTACATGACCATGCGCCACACCACCACGACCGCAAAACTCACGATCAGCAGCGTCAGGACCACACGGCCAATAGTCAAAAACGGTTTTTTCATGTCATCAGGTATCGACTGAGTGAGTCCACCGCGCCCAGCAACAGCGCGTAGAGCCCCACATTGAACAATGCCCGGTGCCAGACCAGGCGATAGAAGTGGAGACGGGTCAACAACCCATGCACCACCAGAAACAGCACGTACGTAATGCCCATCAGCACCAGCAGCGTGGGCAGGAACACCCCGCTGATATCCAGATCACCGATCATAAAGGCGCTCCATCGGGTAGCGGCGCTTCCATCTCCGTACCGCCAATAAATTCCACGCCGGGCAACAACGCCAGACGCAGGCCGGCCAGCGCATGCAGCAAATGCAGGCGGGTGTCGTCTTCGCCTTGCAGGCCCTGGCCATTAAGGGCGCGGCGCGTGCGGTCGAGGGTCATCAGCAGACCGCTGGGCGCGGGCAAGCGTTCACCCGCTTTCAGGCACGCCTTGAAGTAACCGCCCACACCCTCCACCACTTGGTTGAGCAGCACACGCGGCACGCCGAGGATGCGCGGCGAGTAGGCCAGCAGGTCCAACAGGTTGAGCGCCACGCGCAAATCGCGCAGGGCAATGCCGGTGTCCTGATTGGTCAGGGCCAGACGCGGCAGGTGCTGCATCAAACGGTCGAGCATCTGCACGGCCAGGTGCCGGTGCTCGGCCAGGGTCGCCGGCTCGGTCAGGCCGACGATGTCGTGCCAACTGAAGCGCGTCAGGCGCTTGGCCGCCAGTTCGGCGCCGAACGGGCGCGCGATCAGCGTCCACACAAACGCGAACAGCAGGCCAACCGGCCCGGCCAGGTTGACGTTGGCGAAGTTGAGGAAGTCGGCGTCGTAGGCGCCCTGGATGCTGATGAACGACGAGGTGTTAACCAGCGTCAGCAGCATGCCCAGGTAGAAGCGCGGCTGCACGGTCAGCGTGCTAATGCAGATAAACGGCACCGCGAACGCCAGCACCAGCATCGGAAAGTCGTGCAGGTTGGGCAGCACCAAAAACAGATAGAGGCTGGCAAACAGCACCGACATCGCCGTCCAGAAAAAGAACCGGTAGATCTGCGGCGCGGGGTCGTCCATCGAGGCGAAGAAACTGCACGCGACGGCGGCCAGGATCACCGCGCTGCCGCCGTCGGTCCAGCCCAGCAGAATCCACAGCACCGAGGCGACGATAATCGCGGTGACGGTGGAAAACGCCGAGTAGAACATCAGGCCACGGTCGAGGAACGGCGTGAGACGGCCCAAGCGCCAGTGGCGATAGACGGCGCGCCAGGTGTCCTGGCTCTCGCAGTGGATGGCGGCTTGCAGGCTGCGGCAGTCCTGCCACAGGTCGACCCATTCGCCGAGGCGGTACAGCGCGTTGGAAAACAGCAAGGTGTGGCGATCATCCAGCGCGTCGCCCTTGGGCTGTTGGGCTTCGATCTGGTTACGCAGGGCGCGCCAACTGTCCAGGGACGGATTGTCGGCACTGCTTTGCAGCCACTGGGCGGTGGCGTCCAGCAGCGGCTTGAGGCGTTCGAGAAACTGCGGCGCGCGCTGTTCGACGGCGTACAGCGCGTCATCCAGCTCCTCCACCACCGGCAGCAGGTGGATCATGCGCCCGCGCAGCTCTTTGGTATTGCGCACCGTCTGTGGACGCGCGCCTTCGTGGGGCAACTGGCCGATCATCAATTCCAGGGTGTTGAAGGTGGCGACCATGCCGCCGCGCAAGGTGCTGATTTCGTCAGGCTGCACCGTGCGCGTGAGGAACCGCTGGCTGTAGACCTGCGCATCGGCAAACCACTTGGCCACCGAACCGTCGAACACCGGCGCCAGGCGTCGTGGCCAGAACATCGCGCCGACCACGGCGGCCACCACAATGCCGAGGAAAATTTCTTCGGTACGCGCCTCGGCCACGTCCCACACGGCCAGTGGGTTGTCCACCACCGGCAGTGCAATCAACGGCAAGGTGTAGCCGGCCAGCATCAGCGCGTAGTTGTTGGCCGTGCGCAGGTGCATGGACAGAAACAGCAAGGTGCCCGTCCACAGCGCGATCACCACCACCAGGATGTACGGCGATTGCACGAACATCGGCACAAAAAACACCGCCGCCGCCGCCCCCATCAAGGTGCCGATGGCGCGGTACAGCGCTTTGGAACTGGTGGGGCCGACAAACGGGCTGGAAACGATATACACCGTGGCCATTGCCCAATACGGACGGGGCATCTGCATCAGCATAGCGATATACAGGGCGATCATCGACGCCGCGAAGGTGCGTACGCCGTAGAACCAGTCGCGGGCGGGCGGGAAACCGGTGAAGAATCCGTTCAAAGCGTCGCCGCCTCAAAGGCACGCAACACCCGCAGGGCCGCCTCCATATCGGCGGGCGCGATATCCGCCAACACGTCTTTGCGCAGGCGCACCAGTTGCGCCTCTACCGCCTGCACCAGTTCGCGGCCACGTTCGGTGAGGCTCAAGGCCTTGGCGCGGCGGTCGTGGACGTCTTCGGTGCGGCACACATAGCCGCCGCTGCACAGCTGGTCGAGCAGGCGCACCAGGGACGGGCTTTCCATCCCCGACGCATGGGCGACCTTGACCTGATGCACACCGTCGCCCAAACGGCCGATCATCAACAACGGCACGGCGCAGGCTTCGGAAATACCGTAGCTCACCAGCGTGCTCTGGCAGATTTTGCGCCAATGACGGGCGCCCACCACCATGCTGCTGCTGAGGTTCATCTGGAGTTGTTCGAGGGATTGAGGCACTGGATAGTTCGCATACAGTTAGTTTGCTAACTATCAATATGGCGAAGGGATCGAATTGCGTCAAGTTTTGAAACAATTTAGCGATGGATGGAGGGTTAGTGCATGACACAGGTGGCAGGGGGCTTGCCCCCGATAGCAGTGGGTCAGGCAAACAAGCTGTTACTGGCACACCGTAATCGGGGGCAAGCCCCCTCCCACATTTGGATCGGTGTCAGCTTCAGGATTGTTGTGCGGCCTCGCCATCCAGGTGGCGCTGCCGATTCGAGTGATGGGCATATCCGACTGTCGCCAAGGTGACCCCCCCCAAAAAAACCCAGGCGATTAGCGCCCAGATTTTTTTACTGCTCACCTTTTTTTACAAAACACCATTTTCAAAAGATTTTTTTACACCCCTCGGCCATCCCGCAACATCAGATTCAACTCATCCACCACCTCCGCCCAATCCGCATCGTCCAAGATTTCCTCACGCAAAAATGCTTTCTGGCTGTCTGTCCAGAAAAACGCCTCTGCCAACTTCAAATCCGGCTTGAGTGGTGAGTGGGCGGTCACAAACTGATCAATACTGACCGGGTCATCCGGCAGTCCAAGCTGTTTGAACAGTGACGGCAAGCTGTGCACGGGCGATTCCATGGTGGGCTCCTGAGAAGATGAATGCCCAGAGTCTAGTTCAGGCGCCAGCCAGGCCAGTAATCGCTCGACGCCCTGTTTCACCGACAGCACGCCGGTGTCCAACACCAGCGATGCCAGGGGCGGCGGTTCATAGGGGGAGCCAATGCCGGTAAACCCCGGCAACTCGCCTTTACGCGCACGGGCGTAGTGCCCCTTGGGGTCGCGGCTTTCGCACACTGCCAGTGAGGCGCTGCACCACACTTCGCGATAATCGTCACCGAGGCGTTCGGCAAACACCGCGCGCAGGTCCGTCAGTGGCGCAATCATTGCCAGGATCACAATCTGCCCGTTATCCACCAGCAGCGCCGCCAGTTCGCTGGCGCGGCGGATGTTTTCCAGGCGGTCCTTATCGGAAAAACCCAGGTCTCGATTGAGGCCGCCGCGTAGGCTGTCGCCGTCGAGTACCAGGGTCTGTCGGCCCTGTTCGAACAAGGCGGCTTGCAGGCCCTGGGCCAGGGTGGACTTGCCCGAGGCCGGCAGGCCGGTGAGCAGGATCGCCACGCCGCGATGCCCATTGCGGGCTTCGCGGTGACGGCGCGTGATGCTCGCCGTCGGCGCTACCAGGTTATTGAGCGACGGCACGGGGCACCGGCGCGGCAATATTGCCCGCCGCCCAAGCCGATTCGCGGCTGGCCAGGGCGCTGGCGATGCTTTGCACGCGGTCGGAGTCCAGTTGCTCCGGCAGCGGGTCGAGACCGGCGCTGGCGAAGATCTGCCCGTAGGCGTTGCGCAGATCGGCGTAGGCCAGGTCGCGGCGCAGGTCGGCCTGCAAGGTGTTGAGTTCACCCTGGATCAGGTCCAGCTCACCGATCCCGGCGGCCTCATGACGGTTGCGCAATTGACCGAGGATTTGCCCGTCGATATCGGCAAGTTGTTCGCTGGTTTTGAACTGGCGCACCGCGTCCTGAAAGTTGGCGTTGGCCACGTAGAGTTGCGCGAGCACGGCAATCGACATCGCCTGGCGCCGGGCGGTGGCGACTTCTTCACCGGCCTTGGCCACGTCGATGGCCGCCGGGGCGGAGATCACATTGAACAGGTTCCAGGTGACCTTGGCGCCGTAGTCGGCCCAGCGGTTGTCCACTAGAAACGAGTTGCTGTCGTAATGCCCGCCGGCCGAAAACTCCAGCCCCGGCAGCAAGCGCAGCATGGCTTTACGGGTTTCGGCGGCGCTGATGCGGGTCTGGTAATCCTGCTCGCGCAGTTCCGGGCGGTTGGCCAGGGCTTCCTGCTCCAGGCTGGCCAGGTTCACCTTGAGCTGAGGAACGCTGTAGTCATCGGGCGTGGCCAGTTTCAACTCAGTGCCCATGGGCAGATTGATCAGGGTCGACAGCTCGGTCTTGGCCAACGACAGGGCCCGGCGTTGCTCTTGCAACTGGCGTGTGGCTTCGATCAACGCACGCTGATAGCCGAGCGCCTGGACCGGGTCGCCGATACGCTGTTCGCTCATGCTCTGGCTATTGGCCTGGGCCTGGTCGACACGGGTCATGAGGCTGTCGATCTGGGTCAGCAGACGCTCGGCGGCCACCGCGCGCCAGTAGGCGGAACGCACGTCCTGCACGATGGTGTTGATCACCTTGCGTCGACGTTCCTGGATGATCAGGCGCTGATCGCCCTGCTGCTTGGCGCTGATGTAACTCACGCCGAAGTCGAGCACGTTCCACACCATGGTCAGGTCGGCCACGCGACGGTCGCGGTCCTGGGAGGTCGAGGGTTCCAGGGACTGGGTGCCGGTGAGCACACTCTGGCTGCTGGAGGCGTTGGTGTTGTTACGCCCGGCATAGCCAGCGGACAGGGCCATGCGCGGCAGCATGTCGAAACTGGACAGGTCGGATTGACGCTTGGCCAGCGCCTCTTCCATCACCTTCAAACGGCCTTCGAGGTTGTACTTGACCGCGCGAGCCATGGCCTCGTGCAGGGTCAGCGGGCCGCTCAACGGTTCCTGATCCTTGTACATGCCGTGTAGATCGCTGCGCGCGCGTTGCTCGCTGACGCTGCGCTCGATGGGGTCACTGGTGACTGCGCACCCGCTGATTGCAAGAGCCAGCAAGCTGGCACCAAATAACTTTTGAGCTGTATTCATCCGTGGACTGCCCCTGTTCCTGCGTCTTTAATTGAGTGTGTTCAAGCCTGCATTTCGCTGATGCCGACCTGCTGCAGTGCCAGCGCCAAGTCCATGACCTGGCGCTGTTCTTTGTCGTTGATCTGGTGCAATTGCTGGCCGAAGGTCGGCGCACCCAGTGCACCGCCCGAGCTTTTGATCGACTTGCTGTCGAACGCTTTGGAGTCGCTCGCGTCACCGTGGTTTTCGCGGTTGAACAGGCCCGACAAGGTACTTGAACCAAACACCCCGCCATCGCCGCCGCCAAACCCAAGGAACCCAGAGGCACCCGCAGCATTGCCGCCATCGATGCCGAATACCTGGGCGATATAACTCGGCGCCAGGGCGTTGTTGCGGATAAAGATGTTGCCGATCGGTGGCAAGCCGCCACCCAATTCACGCTGCTCGAACAATGCCGGGAAGCCAATCGGCGAGCCCAAGTTGCCGCTGGGCGGGCCAAAGATGATCGGTTGCAGCGGCGCGTCCGGCGCACTCGGTGGCGCCATCGGGCCATCGACGCGGAACAGCGGGTCGCCGGTCAGCGCGACGGTGTTGATCGCGTAGTTGCCGGAGTTGCTGAAACCGCTTCCGGCATTGCCCGCCGCATCCGTCACCAGGCTGGTGTCGAGGGTGATGAAGTTGCTCGGGTCATTAAGGTTGGCCGTCGGCGTGAGAAGGGCCGTCCAGGTCTTGCCGCCATCGCTGGTGGACAGATTGGACAAGGTGCCGTTAGCCACGCTCAGGTCATCCAGGTCGAAGCCACTGACTTTCTCGCTGAAGGTGAACGTTACCGTGGTGGTCTGGCCGACAGTGAGGTTCGGGTTGGCGACGGAGATAGTCGCAGTTGGCCGGTCGGCGTCGAGCGCATAGTTGTTGGAAATCGCAATGCCTGCACCGGCATTGCCCGCAGCGTCGTTGACCAGGCCGTTGTCCAGCACCACCAGGTTGGTGGGGTCAGTAATTGCGCCGGTCGGCGTCAACGTGGCCGTCCAGGTCTTGCCGCCGTCGCTGGTGGCAAGGTTGGACAAGGTGCCGTTGGCCACGCTCAGGTCCGACAGGTCAAACCCGCTGACCGCTTCGCTGAAGGTCACAGTGACCGTGGTGGTTTGCCCGATGCCCAGGAGGGCGTCCGCCACGGTGATGGTCGCGGTCGGCCGCTGGGTATCGATGCTGTAGTTGTTGGAGTCCGTGGTGCCGACGCCACTGTTGCCCGAGGCATTTGTCACGCCGCTGTTGTCCAGCACGATAAGGTTGCTGGTGTCGGTGATATTGCTGGTCGGCGTGAGCGTCGCGGTCCAGGTAACGCCGCCATCGCTGCTGCTGACCGCACTCAGAGTCCCGTTGGCGAGGGTCAGGTCAGCGTTGGTAAAGCCGCTGACGGCCTGGCTGAAGGTGATGGTCACCTGGGTGGTTTCGCCCGCTTTCAGTTGCGTGTCGGCCACCACGACGGTTGCCGTCGGCACCTCGGTGTTCACGGCATAGTTGGCGGAGCTGGTGGTGCCGGTGCCGCTGTTGCCCGCCAGGTCGGAGATGCCGGTGTTGTTCAGCACGATCAGGTTGGTGGTGTCGGTCACACTCAACGTGGGCGTGAACGTTGCCGTCCAGGTGATGCCGCCGTCGCTGCTGCTGACGTTGCTCAGGCTGCCATTGGCCACGCTCAGGTCGCTGTTGTCGAAGCCGGTGACGGCCTCGCTGAAGGTGATGGTCGCCAATGAGGTTTCGCCCGGGCGCAGGTCGCTGTCGCTCATGACAATCGTGGCCGTCGGCCGCTGGCTGTCGACGCTGTAGTTGTTGGAGTCGGTGGTGCCTGCGCCTGCGTTGCCCGCCAGGTCGGTGACGCCGGTGTTGTCCAGGGTGATCACGTTGCTGATGTCGGTGATGCTGGCGGTCGGGGTGAACGTTGCGGTCCAGGTGATACCGCCGTCGCTGCTGCTCACCGTGCTCAGGGTGCCATTGGCAATGGTCAGGTCGGCGTTAGTGAAACCGCTCACCGCCTCGCTGAACGTGATGGTCACCAGTGAAGTTTGACCGAGGCTCAGCGCCGCATCCGCGACCACAATGGTGGACGTAGGACGCACAGTATCAATCGCGTAATTGTTCGAGTCGGTGGTGCCGCTACCAGCATTGCCCGAGGCGTTGCTCACACCGGTATTGTCCAGGGTGATCAGGTTGGTGGCGTCGGTGACGCTGGTGGTCGGCGTAAGGATCGCGGTCCAGGTGATGCCGCCATCGCCGCTGGTCACAGTGCTCAGGGTGCCGTTGGCGACGGTCAGGTCGGCGTTGGTGAAGCCGGTGACCGCTTCGCTGAAGGTGATGGTCACCAATGAACTCGCACCAATACTCAGGGCCGGGTTCCCCACGATGATGGTCGCCGTGGGTCGCACGGTGTCGATGGTGAAGTTACCCGAGTTGGTGATACCCGTGCCGGCGTTGCCGGCCAGGTCGCTCACGCCCGCATTGCTCAGGCTGATCAGGTTGGTGGTGTCGTGGACACCTGCGGTCGGCGTGAAGGTGGCGGTCCAAGTGATACCACCGTCGCTGCTGCTCACAGTGCTCAGGATGCCATTGGCCACGCTCAGGTCGCTGTTATCGAACCCGGTCACCGCCTCGCTGAAAGTGATAGTCACCAGTGAAGTTTCACCGGCGCTCAACACCGGATCGGCCACCACGATGCTCGCGGTCGGGCGCACGCTGTCGAGCGCGTAGGTGTTGGATTCGGTGATTCCGGAGCCGGCGTTGCCGGCGATATCGACCACACCGGTGTTATCCAGGACGATCCGGTTGTTGTTCTGGCTGACTCCCGCTACCGGCGTCATGGTCGCGGTATAGGTGATGTTGTCGCTGGTGCTCAGGCTGCTGAGGGTACCGTTGTCGGTGGTCAGGTCGGCCAGACTCAAACCCGTCACCGCTTCGCTGAAGGTGATGGTCACCAGGGATGTGCTACCGATGCCCAGGTGCTCGTTGGTCACCACCACGGTGGCGGTCGGGCGCTGGGTGTCGATAGCGTAGTTGTTGGAAGCGCTGCTGCCCCAACCCGTATTGCCCGAAACCGCCGCCTGGACCCCGCTGTTGTCGAGGGTGATCTGGTTGGTGGCGTCGGCGAGGTTGTTGCTCGGCGTGAAGGTCGCGGTCCAGGTGATGCCGCCATCCATGGTGGTTACCCCGCTCAGGGTGCCGTTAGTGATGGTCAGGTCGGCGTTGCTGAAACCGGTGACCGCCTCGTTGAAGGTGATGGTCACCAGGGACGTGCCGCCGATATTCAACGCTGGATTCGCCACCACGACAGTCGCCGTCGGCAGTACGGTGTCGATGGTGAAGTTGGCCGACTGGGTCGTGCCGGAGCCCGCGTTGCCAGCAAGATCACTGACACCGGCATTGGCCAGGGTGATGGCATTGGTTGCGCTGTTGGTATTCGTAGCCGGCGTGAAGGTCGCGGTCCAAGTAATGCCGTCGGCGCTGTTCAAGCCGCTCAGGCTGCCTTGACTGACATTCAGGTCGGCCAGGCTGAAACCGCTCACCGCTTCGCTGAAGGTGATAGTCACTAGCGAGGTTTGCCCAGCGGTCAGCACCGGGTCAGCGACAACGATGGTCGCGGTCGGCCGCTCGGTGTCGATGCTGTAGGTGTTGGAACTGGTGGTGCCGGTGCCGATATTACCGCTGGTGTCGCTGTAGGCGGTGTTGTCCAGGGTGATCAGGTTGGTGGCGTCGGTGGTGCTCGCGCTCGGGGTAAAGGTTGCGGTCCAGGTGACGCCGCCGTCGAGGCTGCTCACCGGCGACAGCGTGCCGTTGGCGATCGTCAGGTCGGCGTTGGTGAATCCGACCACGGCTTCCGAAAAGGTAATGGTCACCTGCGAGGTGTCGCCGATTTTCAGCGTGTCGTTGGTGACTACAACGGTCGCCGTCGGGCGCACGCCATCGATGGCAATGTTGTTGGAGGTGGTGGTACCGCTGCCGGCGTTGCCAGCTGCATCCTGGACCCCGGTGTTGTCCAAGGTGATGTGGTTGCTTGCGCTGACGATTGCGGCGGTCGGCGTGAAGATGGCGCTCCAGGTGATGCCGCCATCACTGGTGATGACCGGGCTCAGGGTGCCGTTGGTCACCGTCAAATCATTGTTGGTAAACCCGGTCACGGCTTCGCTGAAGGTGATGGTCACCAGCGACGTTTGGCCGATCCCCAGGTTGGTCGCGCTGAACACAATGGTCGCGGTCGGCCGCACGGTATCGATGGCGTAGGTGTTGGACTGGGTCGTGCCGCTGCCAGCATTGCCCGCACCATCGGTAATCAACGTGTTGTTGAGCGTGACGAAATTACCGCTGTGGTTGACCGCGGCGTTGGGTGTGAGGACTGCCGTCCAGTGGGTGCCATCGACCTGGACTAGATTGCTCAGGCTGCCATTGGATGCGCTCAGGTCGGTCAGGTCCAGGTCGTTGACCGTTTCGCTGAAAGTGAGGTGTACCAGGGACGAACCGCCGATGTTGAGCGCGGTGTCGGATACCACGATGGTCGCGGTCGGCCGCACGGTATCGATCACGTAGGTGTTGGAGGTGGTCGTACCGCTGCCGGCGTTGGTCGCGATGTCGGTATAGAGCGTGTTGTCCAGGGTGATGCTGTTGCCGCTGGTGTCGTTGCCGGCAGCCGGGGTCAGGGTCGCGGTCCAGTGGATATTGTCGCTGGAACTCAGGTTGCTCAGGGTGCCGTTGGCCGCCGTCAAGTCCGACAGGCTGAAACCACTCACTGCCTCGCTGAACGTGATGTGTACCAGGGACGAGCCACCGGCTTTCAACGCCGGGCTGTCGACCACGATGGTCGCGGTCGGGCGTACGGTGTCGACGGTGTAGCTGTTGGACACGGTGGTGCCGATGCCCGCCACTCCCAGCGCTTGGCTGGTGACCCCGGTGTTGTCCAGGGTGATCTGGCCGGGCGTGCTGGCGACGTTCGAGTCCGGGGTGAAGGTCGCGGTCCAGGTCTTGCCACCGTCGCTGGTGGTCAGGTTAGTGAGTGCGCCGTTGGTAGCCGTCAGATCGGCCAGGGTGAAACCGTTGACTGCCTGATTGAAGGTAATGGTTACTACCGAACTCGTACCCAGGTGCTGGCCCGGGGTCGCAACCACGATGGTCGCGGTCGGAGCCGGGGCGTAAGCCGTGTTCACCGTGCCGCCGTCATTGAAGATGTTGTTCACGGCCGCTACGGAGGCGCCCGTGGAACCGCCGCCCAACGCAGGGCCACCGGAGCCGCTGCCACCGACGTTGCCGCTCATGGCCGCAAAGTTGGCAGCCGTCATCAACAGCGTGCCTTTGTTCCAGATCGCTCCGACGCCTTTGCCGGCCGCGCCACCCGAATCGGCGGAACCACCCAGGCCCCCACCGCCACCACCCCCGCCGCCGGCAGCGATGTTGTTGGTAATCACCGACGTGCCGACAACGGTCAATGTGCCGGTGCTGCCATTGTAGATACCGCCACTGGCCGAGGCGCCCGCACGGCCAGGTTTGTCCCAACCGGAGCCGCCACCACCGCCGCCAATGGAAATAGTGCCATTGTTCGCCGTGCCACCGGCCCCGCCATTGCTGTAGTTGGCTACGCCCACCCCCCCTGCGCCGCCGACGCTGGTACCGCCTTTGCCGCCCATGTAACTGGGGTGATAGCCGCCGCCGGTGCCGCCGGCGTTGGCAGTGCCGGAAGTACCGCCATACACGCCGGTCCCAAAGCCTGAAGAACCACCGTGACCACCGAATTGTCCGCCGAGAGCGCCGCCCCCGCCACCCCCGCCACCGACCGCGCCACCGACGTAAGGCGCGGTAACTCCGCCACCGCCGCCGCCACCCGAGGCTGCGTTACTGGTGACGGTGACATTGGTCAAGGTCAGGTTACCGAAGTTGACAATACCGCCGCCCATCGCCGCCGTTCCGTCGGTCCCCGCCGCAGCGCCGTTGCCGGCTACCAGGCCCTTGGTGATGATCAGGCCATCCAGGGTCGCGGTGACCCCGGAGTTGACCAGCAGTACCTGGGTTTTGTACTGCCCGCTGAGGGTCACGTCCGCCACACCATCATTGTTGCGATCGCCGTCGATGGTGAGGTTCTTGCTGATGATCAGCTGGCTGTTGAGGTTGATCGTCATGTCAGCACCGAAGGCCACGGTATCCCCCGACACCGCGGAGCTCAGGGCCTGCCGCAAGCTGCCGACACCGCTGTCGCCATTATTGAGCACCGTGACCGTCGCCAGGCTGTACTGATACCCCGACATGCTCCCGTAGGCCAGCGCGGTGCGGCTCTCGATGGAGCCGGTGGCGATTTCCAGGGTCCAGTCGCTGCCCGCGCCGGTGCGGTTGCTGGACGCGGCAATATCGCGCCCGGTCAGCTGCGCCAGCGAGTCGACAAAGTTGACGCCCCTATCGCCCGCTGCCGTGTTGCAGGCGTAGATCAGGATGTCGCCGCCGACGTTCATGTCCTGCCCGATCTGCGCCAGCACCTCGCTACGAGCTGCGATGTTGTCTGCCGATAAATAGGTGTTGCCCAGCCACAGGTCACCCGAGTTGCCGTGGGCGATGATCTGCACCGAGCTGACGCCCTGGTGGCTGCCCAGGTAATCGGCGATCTGTTGCAGGCCGTCCTTGCTCGCATCCAACTGCACCACCTGGGTGCCGGGGGCGACGCCTTTGAGCAACTCGGCGGAGTCCTTGACCCGTGCATCGACGAATACGACTGACTCACCCGGCACAGTGACCGGGGCCGGAGTCACGGGTGCATCGGTTTGCCCGTGGGTTTCGCCGACGGCGCCGGCGTGCTCGGCGGTCGGCGCCTTGGCGGCCGCATCGGCAGCCGTGGCATGGCTGTCGGCCTGCGCCACATCAGCCACCGTGGCGGCGACCGCGCCGTCGAACAGCATGCGCGGTTCCAGGGACATGATCATCGGCGTCGCCTGCGTGCGCGCGCGCGTTGTCGTTTGCCGTGCCTTGCCTTTGCTCCACCACATGCTGCTCACCCGCTTGTCGAATGCTGATACCCACAAATAAAAAAACCGCGATCAACTGATCGCGGCGTCGGCTTTGGTGCGAATCACATTGGCAGCGCTCAAGCTGCCGTCACGCCAGAAATCCATATGGGCGAACTGCTCGAACAGATCCGGCGGCAGCAGGCTGCGCCGCGCTTGCAACGCCACCTGTGGTTTGACCCGATGCAGACCGGCTACGCCCAGGTCCTGGTCGAAATCCGGTGCGTCGTAGCTGAGGTTGTCGAAGTCATGCTCGAACCACGGCTCACCGATGAATTCGTAGACCAGTCGCATGACCCGCTCGGGGGCCTGGGCCAGCAGGTCGTAGTCGACGATCAGCATCGAGCCGGCGTGTTCACCGTAGTACGCCTCTTTGAGCGCCGACCATGCATACCCGACCATGCGGTTGCGCTGGGCCAGGGTCTCGACACGGCTGTACACCGTGTTGCGCTCGACATCGTCGTTGAACAGCTTGGTATTTTCGAAGGGATTGGCGCGGTACAGGCGCTCCAGGCTGTCCATGATCCATGCGACGTTGCGCACGCAGGCGATGACTTTGGCTTGGGGAAACAGGTCATGCAGCGCCGGCATGCGCGCGCACCACTGGCGATTGGTGTCGAACACCACGGGCGTGGCGGTTTTGTCGGCGTAGTAGGAATCGAACAGGCCGCGCAGCAGGCGGCGGCGGGTGTCGGCGTCAATCACCGAGCCAAATTCACTGCCGGCGCTGCACTGCGCCAGCACGCCATTGAATAGGAGGCCCACGGGGCTACTCATGCCCGCATGAAAGCGCGGGTTCTGCAGCAAGATGGCAGAAAGCAAGGTCGAGCCGGAGCGCGGCAAGCCGGAAATAAAGTGATACGGCAATCCATTCACCACTTTGTAGGACAATTCCTTTGTCACCAAGATTAGCTCAGGATTGCTACAGCCACTAGTATGAAATTGCCACTACTCGCATCCGATTTAATACTGTTTCGAAATTAACTCAGGCTGCATAGAGTCAGGCCCCACACACAGCAAAAACAGCCGCGCCCGCGCACCGCCGCCATCTTGCTGCAACACTTGGCGCCAACCGTCGGGAATCGGCGCGAAATCATCCGGCATTTCGTTGCTACTGATCAGCCAGACACGGCGGGTCTGGGCGGGTAAAGCCGACAGACGGTCGAGGTAAATGCGTCCACCGTCCTGATCCACCAGGGTGCCGAAACCATAGGCGTTTGGCCGGGTCAGTGTGCCGTCGGGCTTGGGCGGAGTGTAGAGCTGCAACTGGGCGTCGGTCTGGTCGTAATACACGTAGCTCAAGTACCACATCATGTCGCTGAGCACGATGCGATCGCCTTCCTGGTAATTGCGATTGACGAACTCCACCGGCACGTTGAATTGGTCATGCACATCCACCGTGGCGTTGTTCTTCAAACCCAGCAGCTCAACGCCGACAAATACCACGAGCAACGCCGCCCCGAGCCACGACAGGCGCGTCGGCAGACGCTCGATGGCCAGGGCAATGAGCATTGGCAAGCCGAGGGCATACACCGTCAGGTAACGTTCGATGAACACAGGCGATACAAACGACACGCCGTATACCACCAGCAGCGGCAGCATAAAAAACAGCGCCAGCAGACAGGCCGGAGAGTAACTATCCCGTTCCTTCCAGACGGTCACCGCGACCGCCGCCACCAGCGATAGCGGAAACAGCCAGAACAGCGGTGCCCAGAAGCCGACACCTTCATCCTGCAGCACGAACTGCCAGATCATCGAAGGCACAGAGGTCAGCGTGACCGGGTCTTCCCAGCCAATATCACCGCCGACCTTGAGCTGTTCGACATGCTGGACAAGATCCAGCAGGTTCGGCAGCCAAGGCAGGTACAACGCGACAATCGCGGCATTTGCGCACCACCACACCGGACGCGTGAGCAGGCGCTGGCCGGGCGCCTGGGAGCGGCACAACACGCCCAGCCAGGCCCAGTGCACCAGCACGCACAACGCTGTGAAGTAGTGGGTATAAAAACCGGCCGCCATCAACAACACATAAGCCACCAGGCACCGCGTGCGCTCGGGCTGGCGCACCCAGTACACCAGCGCCAGCGTGGCGCCCAGCAGCCACACGGCCAGCAGCGAATACATGCGCACTTCCTGGTTGTAGCGCACGGCGCTTGGGAACAACGCCAGCAGCACGCCCGCCAGCGCGGCAGCGCGGCGTGTGGACAGTTGCCGCATCAGCCACACGCCCAGGCCCACGGCGACCACGCCGGGGATCGCACTCATGGCACGAATCGACCAGATGCCGTCGCCAAACAGCTCGATCCAGCCACGTAACATGAAAAAGTACAGCGGCGGGTGCACGTCATGGGCCGCGTGAAACCACAGGTCGTCTACGGCATATTCGCTCAGCAGCAGGCTCGAACCTTCGTCGCCCCAGATCGCCGCGGCCGTCAAGCCATAGAACCGCGTGGCTATGGCCAGCGCGAGGATCGGCACCCACCATAACCGGCTCAGCCAACGGCTGCCTTCCCAGGCGCCCGCTACGGCAAATGGGCCCACTTTTTCGTCTTGCTCGACCACAGACCGTCGCACCTCAAATCCCCTGATACCGCCGGTTTCCCGGGTAAACGCCACACATGCGCAAACACGCGCAACTCTAGGGCAAAAGCCCAGGTTTCGCTCGCGGTTTCGCAACCGTTGGGCGTAGCGCAAATGTGCGTCTACGCTTTGCGATGGCGCCCGATCGATAGGCGTCGTCCAAGACCCTAGAGCTCACACAAGGATTCGCGACTCATGGAAGTATTTATCGGCACCATCCAGTCTTTTGCCTTTAACTACGCACCCAATGGCTGGGCGTTATGCAATGGCCAGATCGTGGCTGTGCAACAGAACGCCGTGCTGTTTTCGTTGATTGGCACCTTCTACGGCGGCAACGGTCAGTCCACCTTCCAACTGCCGAACCTGCAAAGCCGCGTGCCGGTGGGCATGGGCCAAGGCACGGGGCTGTCGCCCCATGCGATCGGTGCATTCTCGGGCAGCGAGTCGGTCACGCTGCTGGCCGGCAACCTCCCCGCCCACACCCATGGCGCAGGCACACTCGCAGGCAACACCACGGTGCAACTGACCAGCGTAGTCAGCAACCCAGTAACGGTGCCTACGCCTACCAATGCCTACATCGGCGCCTCTGGCCCAGGACCGGGCAGCGCTACGATCTATTCCGATCAACAAGGCGCCAACCCGGTACCACTCAAGGGCGTCACCAGCGCTTTGAGCGGCGAGACGGCCAGCGCCGGCCAGAGCCAGGCCGTTGGCATTATGAACCCCTATCTGGCGATCAACTTCAGCATTGCCTTGGAAGGACTTTATCCTTCACGCCCATGATGCCCCCCGGCCGAGGCCCATGGGCCTCGGCACTTCCGATGCGGAGCCGAACCATGTTGAATCAGGTCACCCTCGAACACTTTCGCCCCTTGCTGACCCAGCCTAGCGTGCTGTACCTGCCGGATGGCTCGGCACTTCAAATTCAGGTCCAGGGGCTGCGCCCGTCGCCACAGTCCGGTTTCCCGGGCAGCGTACGCGAGGGCTTCAGTGTGTCTCTCAACAGCCTCGGCCCGACGGAGTTCGTCGACGGTTTATGCCGCATGCCCTTGCCGGATGTGTGCCTGGAACACGTGTTCGTGTCCCGCGAGCCCGCCATGGGGCGTGACGGCGAGCGCGGTTACTTTTGCATCGTGTTCAACTGAGGCGGGTACCACACCAACCGCTGCGCCGCCGGTGTCTGTTCTTCCACACGAAACCCCAGCGCCAGGTAATGCTGGCGCGCATGGGGGTTGCTCGCCCACACCACCGTCGCCACCGGACAGCACACTTGGGTGGCGGCCTGCTGAACGCTATGCAGCATCGCCCGACCAAAGCCCTGGCCACGTGCGGCGGGGATAAGCGCCAGGTACAACACTCGAATTTCATTGGCGCCGAAGTCGGCACTCAAGGCACCGATGGGCGTGCCGAGCTTTTCCACCACGTAATGCAGGGCCCCTGGAAACTGTTGGTCCATGCCCCGCTCCTGCACCTGGAACTGCTGGGCGATGACCTCTTCTACCTTCTCTCGCTCGCCGTCGATCCACTGCAGATCCGCCCGCGCCGAATGGTAGAGCTTCTGCAAAAACGGCCCGTCGCTGGCCCGTGACGGGCGCATCGCTAAGCCCTGCGCCAACCCGCCCTGATTGTTCATCATCGTCTGCACTCCTTGTCAGAATCCGCTTTCCCTAACGCCCAACGCCACCGCTCGACGCCAGGCCGTGCCCAGCACCGACTCGCTGCGTCCTTGCAATAGCACCACGCCGCGCAACGGCTGCCGGGGGGTGTCGATCGTCCGCAGGCTTTTGAGACGCACGCCGTATTGCGCCTGTACCGGCGCAGGACGCTGGTTTTCGTCGCGGCGTACGGCTATTGGCCCGTGATGGTCGGAGGTCAGCGCCTCCTGATCCAGATAAGCCACGCCGTTTGCGTCAACGTCGGTCAATTCAACGGGGATCGCGGCGCGCATCGGGTCATCGGCGATAAACCGCCCGGTCGCCCCTGGTCCGACTCGCCACAACTCGGCCTCGGCCAGGTAGCCACGCAGGCGCGCGCCATCCTCCACCACCTGCACCAGCGCATCCTTGGGCGACAGCCAGCGACCCACGTCCAATTGCGGCAATACATCGCGCACGGTGCCCGCATGGGGGGCGCGCAACAGCAGGCGTTCGCGTTGGGCAGCGAGGCCGCGGTATTCGGCCAGGGCCTGGGACAGGCGCTGATCGATGATCCCGGCGTCGGCCGCCGTTTCACTGCGTCCAGCCTGGCGGCGCATCTGCAATTGCAGGATCTCGACTTCGCGCCGCACGATGCTTTGGCGCGCGTCGAGGTCCGGCGATTCCAGTTCGATCAGCACCTGGCCCTGGGTCACCGCCTGCCCGTCCACCACCCGCAATGCCTTGACCCGCGCCGCCACCGGCGCATGCAAGGCACTGACACGACCCGCTTCGAGCATGCTCGGCAGTTCCACCGCGCTGCGCCACGGCACCACCAGCGCCAGCACGATCAGCCCCAACCCGAGACTGCTAAGCAACACCCGGGGCGCATGGGCCTGGCTGCGACGGCTCCACCATTCGTGCCATTCCTTGTAGATCGGCAGGCAGATAAACCACACCAATTCCACCAGCATCAGGAAGATTCCGAGCAGCTTGAAGAACAGGTGATAGACGGCCAACGCGATCCCCAGAAACAGCGCCGCACGCCACAGCCACGCCAGGTAGCCCCACCACAACAGGCGTCGCTGCAAAGCCGGCGACCACGGCTCCGGGGCCGGTTCGCCATAGCCGAACAGCAGTTCGCGCAGACGCCAGCGGCACAGCGCGAAGGCACGGCCTTGCAGGTTGTCCACGCCCCATAAATCGCTGATCAAAAAGTAACCATCAAAGCGCATGAACGGGTTGAGGTTGATCGCCAGGGTGGTCAGCCAGGTGGCGCTGGCCAGCATGAACGCCGCCGTGCGCGCCGGTCCATCCGGCAACAGCGACCAGGCGAGCAAGGCGATACACGCCAGCAGCAGCTCGGCCATCACCCCGCCGGCCCCGATCATCAAGCGGGCGCGGCGATCATTGACGCGCCAGGCGTCGCTGACGTCGGTGTAGAACATCGGCAACAGCACCATGAAGGCCACGCCCATGCTTTGCACCCGACAACCGGCGCGCTTGGCCATGAAGGCATGGCCGAATTCATGGCACAACTTGGCGAAGAACAGTGCCACACCAAACGCCAGGGCGCCGCCGAGGCTGAACAGGTGCGGGAACGTCGCCAGGAAGCGCTGCCAATCGCGCGCCACCAAAAACACCCCAAGACCGAGGGTCATCGGCAAACCGTAGCGCAACAGGCCCGGACCAAACCGCGCCAACCACGGCCAGGCGCGATTGAGGAACGTGTCCGGGCGCCACAGTGGGATGCGGAAAAACAGGTATTGATGCAGCAGCACCTGCCACAGGCCCTGCTTCTGGGCGGCGGCTTTATACAGATAGCTGGCGCGTTGCTCGGGGTCGAGGGCAGCGATCAGGTCGTGGGCGCGTAGAAAACTCAGCAGCTCGGTGACTTCGCTGTTCCCCAGGGGCAAGCCCGGCTCGCGGTTGGCAGCTTGCAGGACTTTTTCCGGGTCGCCCAGGGACCAATGCCGCAACAGACGGATGGCCGTGGCGCCCAGCTTGAAATAGCGCCCACGCACTGGGTCGGCGAGGGTCCAGCGCGGCGAGCCATCCAATGCCGCGCCGGCGCTGGACAGTTGCAGGTCGTCACGCAGCTTGGGCAGGCTCATCAGAGGCCCACGCTTTGGCGCAGGCCCGCCAACGGTCGCCGCAGCAGGTACAGGGCCAGCGGCGCGCGGTCGCCATACAGCTTCGCAGTGCCACGCAGGCCGATCCGCGGCGGCGCGTCATCGAACTGCGCATCCAAGCGATAGGCCAACTGCCCGCCCGGCGTGGGCTGCGCTTCGTACGCGGCGCGTTGCAGGGTGGCGAGGTGACGTTGCAACGGGTCGCTGTCGAGGAATAGCGCGACCTGCGCGTCGGGCGCCAGGGCAATCGCATCGCCTACCGCCAGTTCGATGCGCAACTCGGCCTGGCCGGGGTCGGCGATCTGCAACAGGCGCTCGCCGGTTTGCACCGGTTTGCCGGTCCAACGCTCGGCGTCGGCAAACACCGCGATGCCGTCGCGCTCGGCGCGCACTTCGCTGCGCTTGAGCAGCTCGCGGGCGTAGTCGCGTTCGGCGCGTTTTTGCTCGACGCGCGCGGCCAGCAAGTCGATGCGCGAGCTGGATTCGGCATCGGCAAAGGCACGCTGGGAATTGGCCTTGAGCTCCGCCTCCGCCACACCTAGGGCCCGCGCCGCCACGTCCGCCTGGGCGGTCAGGGTAGTGCTTTCAAAACGCAGCAGCAGGTCGCCGGATTTCACGCTCTGGTTGGGTTTAACCAAGAACTCGGCAATCACCCCATCCAAGGGTGCCGCGACGACTTGTCCAGCCAGCGGCACCACTTCGGCGGGCGCCAGCACCGACTGGCGCACCGGGATAAGCAACATCAGCAGCAACCCGACCCCCACCGCCACCTGACGTTTGCGGGTCAGGCGCAGGCGCCACGGCTGGCGCGGTTGCAACGCATGCCAGGCATGGCTGTAGGTGTCGCCCAATTGCGCCAGCAAGACTTGCTCTGCCGGGTTCCACGGCGTATCCCGCGCCAGCCACAGGCCACCAAACACCTGGCCCTGGGGGTTGATCAGCGGCAACCAGAACACCTGTTCGGCCGACAGGCTCTGCCAGTCGGCGCGCACGGCATCGCTCAATTGCTCGGCAGGCACCACGCGCGCGGTCTGGCCGAGGTCGAGCGAGTGCAACTGCCCCACCGCATGCTCGACAAACGCCACGAACGGCGCGTTCGGGTCGATGCTGCTCACTGCTGTGACCGCCTGCACCTTACCGGCAATCAACAATGCAGCGTGGCGATAGCCGAACAGCGCTTGCCCATCGTTGACCAAGCTGTAGGCCAATTGCTCAGTGGAGCGGGCGGCGCGGGTCTGGCGTTCGAGGTCCAGAAATTGCGCGAACACCCGCTCGGTGTTCCCCGCCATGGGTGCGTTCATTGCAGTTGCGCGAAGTGGGCGGTGCCGCTCATACCCGCCATCAAGCCGGTGGCATTGGGCAAGGTGGCGACCAGCAGCAGCGTCTGACTGCCCTCGTCGATGCGTGCGCCCTGGCGTTTGACGGTAGCGCTGAACGCCTGGCCAGTTTCATCCGGAGTAAAACTGAACGTCTGCCCCGGCTTGAGCTTGCCCATCCAGCGCGACGGCACCAATAGGTGAATTTCCAGGCTGCGGTTATCGACGATTTCCAGCAGCGGCGCGCCGGCCGAGACGCTTTCATAGCGTTGCACTTTGCGCTGCACCACTTGACCGTCATACGGCGCCAGCACATTGCAGCGTTTGACTTGTACCTGGTAGACCTGGGACTGGGCCTGGGTCTCGCTCAACCGCGCTTCGGCGCGGGCCACTTCAAAGCGTCCGACTGAATTGAGCGCCGCCAACTGTTTGTTGTGCGCCAGTTCTTCCCCGGCACCACGGCTGGCGGCTTGGGCGGCGTTCAATTGGGCCTGGTAGGCCGAACAATCGAAACGCGCCAGGGTGTCGCCTTTTTTGAACGTCTCACCCTCGCTGAACGGCAACTCGACGATGCGCCCGGACAGCTCACTGGCCAGCATCGCCTGGTCGCGGGCACGCAACACGCCCCGCGCTTCGCTGTCGGCACTGGCGGTGGTCGCAGGCGAATGATCCAACAACGGGTCTTCGGCCATGGCCAGCTGAGCCACGCCCAATATGCCGATAAAACCCAACGCCCATCCATGCAATTGCTTCATATGGTCGACTCCCTGACGATGACCGCAGTCTAAGTCAGCGAAATTAAATTGCCACTACCCCCAATCGGACAAATCGGCAAATTGTGTAGGCAGTCACCAAAGCAATTGTCAGATCAAGCTATGATTGCGCCCCTCCAAGCACCAGGATCAAGGACACCTCATGCGCATCGGTTTTTTGTCACCTCTGGCACTGGCCCTGCTGGCCGGTCTCTCTGTGCAGGCCCAGGCCAGCTCCGACGATTCGTGCTACCCCGACTGGCGTGTTTCCCGCGACACCCTCGACCCGTGTAGCAACCAGCCTTTCCTCAGCCCTGGCAACGACAGCCGGGTCAACCTGCGCATGCTGCTGGCCGACAAGAAAAATACGGGCCTGACGCCCAATGCCTTGAGCGAAGATGACCTGGCCGAGGGCTTCGGCCCGGTGCCATTCCCGGTATATCGCTTGTCGCAGGGTGGCGGTACGGACACCGAGCCCGATGACGGCGCAGACACATCGTCCACCGCCGAACTGGACAACCTGCTGCAACCCCTGGGCATCAAGCGCGAGGACTACACCACCGCCGGCGAGGCGTTTGTCACGGGCGAGGGCAGCCGTTGCCGCAGCAACGACGACGACAGCGCCACCGCGTTTGTGCGCCAAGTGGTCAAGGCCGATATGCCGGCCGCCGAACGCGAGCTGCTGGTCAAAGCCCGCCTGCAACTGCTCACCACCTGCGAGTGGGACGGCCCGGTCGTGGCGAATGCACAGCAACTGCAATCGACCGACGGCCAGCAGCTGTACACCTACCTGCAAGCCGCCGCCGATTTTTATAGCGGCCGTTTTGCCGAAGCCGAGCGCGGCTTCAGCGCCGCTCGCAGCAGTGCCCTGCCCTGGCTCAAGGAAGCCGCGCTGTACATGACCGCCCGCACTGCGCTGAACCAGGCCCAGGCAGACGCGTACGATGCCGACGGCGTGCCGACTCTGGCGCGTGTGGATAAGTCGGCGCTGGCCAATGCCGAGCAAGCCTTCGATAGCTACCTGAGTACTTATCCACAAGGCGATTACAGCGCCTCCGCGCGCGGCCTGCTGCGGCGGGTCTACTGGTTGGCCGATGATGGCAGCAAACTGGCCGAGGCGTATGCCTGGAGCCTCACGCAAGCCAGCGACGCGCAGCGCAATGTGTCCGAGGATGAGCTGGTGGAAGAGGCTGACCTCAAGTTGTTGATGGTCAACAGCCAGCCAGTGAAGACGCCGATGATCCAACTGGTCAGCGACCTGATGGTGATGCGCGGCGGCAACCAGCCGACCTTGTCCCGCGCAGACCTGGAAAAGCAAAAGGCACTGTTTGCCAGCGAACCCGAACTCTACGATTACCTGCTGGCGGTGTGTGCGTTGTACATCGAGCACCAGCCGGATGCCGCGCTGAAGCAGCTGCCGCAAAGTGTGCCGTCGAGCCTGAATTACTTCGCCTTCAGCCAACAGACCCTGCGCGCCCTGGCGCTGGAAGCCAAGCAAGATTGGAAAGGCGCCCAAGCGCTGTGGCTGCAATTGCTGCCACTGGCCAAACTGCCGTTGATGCGCGATCAACTGGAATTGGCCCTGGCCATGAACTACGAGCGCAGCGGCCAGTTGGCCGAGGTGTTTGCCGCCGACTCGCCGATCAGCGCCAAGCAAGTGCGCTACAGCCTGTTGCGCAACGTCGCCGGGCCTGAGCTGCTGCGCCAACAGATCGCCCAGGCCAGCGACCCGGTGGAGCGCCAGACCGCGCAATTCGTGTTGCTCTACAAAGACCTGCTGCGCGGCCAGTTCGCCACCTTTGCCGAGGACTTCAAGCAACTGCCGACCCCGGTGCCCGAAGATAAGTTGAGCAGCAGCCTGGGCTATGTCTACAGCGAAGGGCAGACGTTGAAACTGTTCCAGTGGAACGGTGAAAAAGCCGCCTCCGGCTACACCTGCCCGGCCATCGCGCAAACTGCCGCGACCCTGCAAACCGAGGCCAAGAACCCCCAGGCCCTCAACTGCCTCGGCGAGTTCATCCTGCGCAACAACCTGGACGGCATGCCGCTGGAACAAGCACGCGCCGCCGGCAGCCTGGGCAGCACCGCGTCGGACTTCAAAGGGGCCACCTTCTCGCGACTCGACGGTTACAAGCAGGTGATCGGCGACGCCAAGGCGCCGAAGACAGACAAGGCCTATGCGCTGTTCCGCGCCATCAACTGCTACGCGCCGGCCGGCTATAACAGCTGCGGTGGGCAGGACGTTGAACCGGCCGTGCGCAAAGCCTGGTTCCGCCAGCTCAAAAGCGGCTACGCCGACACCCAGTGGGGCAAATCGCTGCAGTACTACTGGTGAAACACCTGTGGCTCGGCTTGCTGATGCTGGCGAGCCCGGCCTTCGGTGCCGTCGACGCCCGCGACTATGACGCCTTCTGGCTGTGGAGCGGCGTCAAGTCTCAAGCGGTGCTCAAGCAGGCCAAGACCCTCTACATCCTGCAGGGCCAGATCAACTCTACCCGCCGCGCCCCCCAGCGCGGCGTGCAGCTGATCGCCCAGGGCATGAGCGTACCGCGCTTGACCCAGGGCGAGGTCTGGGTGGTATACCGCGCCCACACCTTGCGCTGGCCCGAACCGATCTACACCCAGCTGCTCGGCCAGGTGCAACGCTGGCGCGACGCGGGCAACCCGGTAATAGGCATTCAGATCGACTTCGACGCCCGTACCCAATACCTGCACGAATACGCCGACTTTCTGCGCGACCTGCGCCAGCGCCTGCCCGCCGACTTGCGGCTGAGCATCACCGGCCTGATGGACTGGAGCAGCAACGCCGACCCGGCCGCCATCGCCCAGCTCAAAGGCGTGGTGGATGAAGTGGTGGTGCAGACCTATCAAGGCCGCCACAGCATCCCGGATTACGCCGCGTACTTGCCGCGGATGAATCGGCTGGGGTTGCCGTTCAAGATCGGCTTGATTCAGGGCGGTGAATGGCAGGCGCCGGGGTATTTGCAGAGCAATGAGTGGTTTCGGGGGTATGTGGTGTTTTTGCAGAATCTTTGATTCCTTTCTTGACAGGGCTAGCCCTCCATGCAAGAAATCGTCCACGGTCCATGGACAGTGGACAGCCGCTTCAGGGAGCCCTATGAAAAGTCAGGATATCGTTATCCTCTTCAAACTGATTAGCCTGGAACTACAGGCGGTGAAAGAGCGGGCCACCGGAAAAGAGGCCGAAACGCTTGTTTTCCTTGCAGGTAGTGAGTGGAAAGGTTGGGAGGATAGCGACGGCGACACGCTCCCGACTAACAGTGATAGCTACTCCGTTCGAGCACTGTCTGCGTCGTTGGCGTTGAGCAAAAGCGAGGTATCGAATTCTCTGAATCGCTGTCGAGAGATCGGCCTTATTCACACAAACCGCCTCAGCGGGCAGCCTCTGGTAAGAAGAGAAGCCCTTCTGGACTTCGTGAAATATGGCATTCGCTACGTATTTCCCGCAAAGCCTGGCGCCGTCGTTCGCGGAATTCCAACAGCATTCGGGGCCCCTATCCTGACGGGTAAAGTCATGAGCGGTGGCGATCTCATCCCCGTGTGGCCAGATGCGTATGGCAAAAGCAAAGGTCAGGAAATCGCGCCCTTGTACAAAACTGTTCCTGGGGCGGTAAAAAAAGACGAGCTTCTCTATCACTTCCTGGCTCTAGTCGATGCAATTCGCATCGGCGGACCGCGCGAGACCAAGGTAGCCGATGCACTGCTGAGGGAGTTGATCCTTTGAATTCAGTTCGGGAAATGATGTTGCAAATGCTTGAAGCGGTCGCCGACGCATTGGGGGCAGAGCTACGCCAGCAAGTGGCCTTTGTCGGTGGGTGTACAACCGTCCTGTTGATTACCGACGAATACACACAAGAATCCATCCGCGGTACCGATGACGTGGATCTGGTCATCCACCTGACCAGTACTGCCGCTTGGTATCGGCTTGAAGAAACCCTTAAAACCAAAGGGTTCAAAAATACAGGCCAGGACACGGTCACCTGTCGCTTGCGTCTAGGAGCGCTGAAAGTCGATTTCATGCCAACCGATGAAAAAATACTGGGGTTCTCCAATACTTGGTTTGTCGGAGGGCTGGAAAATGCGATTGATTACACATTGCCTAATGGAACGCCTATCAAGGTGTTCGCAGCCCCTTGGTTTCTTGCCGCAAAACTCCAGGCATATCTAGGCCGGGGCAAGGGCGACCTACTGATGTCCAACGATATTGAAGACATCATCGCTCTGCTGGATGGCCGGGAAGAGCTAATTGCAGAAACAAAACACGCACCTATCGAGCTACGACGCTTTGTGGGCGAGGAGCTCTCGTCTCTGCTCAGACTCACTGCTTTTCAGGATGTGATTCAAAGCACCGCTCAAGACCCCGATCGAGAAACGTTGATTTACGAGCGCCTCGATAGACTGATTGAGTTCGGGGTGCGCATTTGATTCTGCATTCCAGTGTCAGTCGGCAAGGTATCCACAGAGCAGAAAACCGTGACGCCTGCGGTTCGGCACGCAATGCAGATTCATATCTCTACGTGATTGCCGACGGTACGTCCAAACCAGGCAGTGGCGAGTTGGCGCGAGCCCTGAGCCACCATCTGCTGGACACCTTTTCTCACTCAGCGACTGCCGTCGCGGCCTGCACAGATAAGGCTTTGGCGCTGACACTCACATCACTCAATCGAGTGCATTCAAATCTATGCCCGGACTTCCCCTTTGCCGCCGCCAGCTATCTTGCGCTACTGGTAGTCGGTCAAACCGCCATATCCATTCATGCAGGCGACTGTTGCCTTGGATATCTGGAAAAAGGTCAGTATCTGAATTGGATAAGTCCACCCCACTGCGGCCCCAACTGGAAAGGTGATCTGAGCCATTCACTCATCGCCAACAGCCCTGCGCGGAAAACTCTGCTCAACTGCATGAGCTACCGCCGCCGCCATGAGCCTCACATTCAATCCTTGCAGATAATCAAAGACACAACATGGATCATGGCGACGGATGGGTTCTGGGCCGAACTGTCTGTCCAGAACCAACTCAGGGCCATTGCACAGCAAACCCTTAACGGCTGTTCAACTCACGACGACACCACCTTCATGCTGTTGCGATCTTAGGCACCTGGCTACCAGTCGTACGTCAGGCTCGACACCGCCGTCCGTCCTTGCCCGTAATAGCAATCCAGATCGCTGGTGCACTGCGAAACGTAGGTCTTGTCGGTGAGGTTCTGCACGTTCAGCGCCAGTTTCACGCCTTTGAGTTTCAGCGGCGAGCGGCTTAGGTCGTAGCTCAGGCTGGCGTCATAGACGCTATACGAGGGCACGCTGAAGGCGCCTTCGTAGTAGTCGCCCAGGCTTTGGCGGGCGTAGCGCACACCCAGCCCCGCGCCGAGACCGGCCAGCGGGGTGTCGCCAAGCACGGTGTAATTGACCCACATCGACGCCGTGAGCGGCGAAATGCCTGCGGGGTGGCGGCCTTGGCGACCGTCGTTGTCCTTGGTGTATTTGATGTCATTGCGCGAGGCCGACGCGATGATCTCCCAAGCGTCGCTGAGCGCTGCCTTGGCTTCCAGCTCCACGCCGCGTGAGCGCATGGCGCCGCTTTGGGTGCTGTAGGTGGTGTCCACCGGGTTGGTGGTGAGCACATTTTCCTGGTCCAGCTGATAGACCGAGACCTGCACAAAACTCTTCTGGCCGGGCGGCTGGTACTTCACGCCGACTTCGTACTGATTGCCGGTAGACGGCTCGAACGGCTTTTTATTTACGTCGGTGCCCGCCAGTGGCAGGAAGGATTCCGTGTAGCTGACAAAGGGCGCCAGGCCGTTATCGAACAAGTACACCAACCCCGCACGACCGGTGAACGCCTGGTCTTTGCTGGCAAAGCGCGTGTCGGTCAGGGGTTCTTTGTTCACCACGTTGGCCCAGTCATAGCGCCCGCCCAGGACCAACGCCCATTTATCCAACTTGATCTGGTCCTGAACGTACAGGCCGGTCTGGGTGATGGTGCGATCCCACCGATATGGCTGGCCAAAATTCAGGCGCTGCCCATAGACCGGCTTGAACAGGTCGATGATCGGCGGGTTGCGGTCATACAGGCCATGGAACAGCGAGCCGGAATGGTAGTAATCCAGGCCCAGGATCAGGGTGTGGGACAACGCGCCTGTGTCGAATTCGGCCTGAGCGATGCTGTCCACGCCAAACACTTTGTTGTTTTGCGCCCAGTCCACACCGAAGCGTTGCAGGTAGCGTTGGTCCTGCACACCGGTGGCCGGGTTGGCGACGAAACGGTAGCCGTGCAACGGCGCGGTGTAACGGTCGTCCACCTCGGCGTAGCGCGCATTTTGTTTGAGGGTCCAGGTGTCGTTAAGGCGATGGGAAATCTCGTAGCCCAGCACGTACTGCTCGCGGTTGTATTGGTTGACGCCGGGCTCGCCGATAAACACATCGCGCTTGATCTTGCCGTTGGGGTTGGCCCACAAGGTGCCGGACGCCGGCAGGCCTTGGGCTTCGGGCACACCTTTGTCTTTCTGGTACTGGGCGAACAGCGTCACATGGGTGTCGTCGTTGGGTCGCCAAGTGAAGCTGGGGGCGATGAACTGGCGCTTGTTCTCGACGTAGTTGATCTCGTCCTGCCCATCGTTGGCCAGGCCGGTCAGGCGATACAGAAATTGCCCCTGCTCATCCAGCGGACCGCTGAGGTCGATGGCCGCGCTTTTATGCTCGTAGGTGCCGGCTTCCAGCACCACTTGGTGTACCGGGGTTTCGCTGGGGCGCTTGCTGACCATATTGACGATACCGCCCGGCTGGTTTTGCCCGTACAGCACCGAAGCCGGGCCTTTGAGGACTTCAATGCGCTCCAGGGAATAGGGCTCGATTTGCAGCGCGCCGCCGGTGCTGCCACCGCCATAGGGCAGGTGCAAACCGTCGAGGTACAGGGGTGTGGGCGAGAAGCCCCGCGAGGTGGGTTCATCGAACAACTTGACCCGGTCGGCGAAGCCGCCGGCGCTCATGCCCGGCGTGTACAGCAATGCCTGGGTAACGCTCTGGGCACCGCGGGCCTTGATCTCGGCGGCAGTGATCACGTTGATAGTCTGGGGGATTTCCACCAGTGCCGAATCGGTCTTGCTGCCGGAGGCGCTGCGGGTGGCAACGATACCGTCCACCGGGCCCCAGGCGCTTTCCTCGGCTTGCTGGGCGCTGATCTGGGTAGCCCCGAGTTGCAACGTGCCGTCAGACGCGCTCGCCTGCAACGACCAACCGCCCTGGGATTGCATCGCCACCAGGCCGCTGCCCGCCAGCAACCGCTCCAGACCGGCCCCCACCGCATAACGCCCTTGCAGACCGGCGCTGCGCTTACCTTCCGTAAGCGTGGCATCAACCGACAACAAGATGCCCGAGGCACTGGCGAAACGGTTCAACGCCTGGTCGAGACTGCCCGCCGGGATGGCGTAGGTACGCACTTGTTCAGTGGCTTCGGCGGCATAGGCCAAGGTCGGCAGCATCGGCGCGGTCGCCATGAGGCCGACAAACAGACCATGGCGCAGGGCGCGGGCCAAGGGTTGGATTGGGTGGTGCGGCATTGCAGGACTCCCCGTGAGAACGCTTCTTGATTGGCTTTCAAGAGGTATCCCGAACGGGATGGAGAAACCGACAAGCGCCAGAGAAAATATTTTCAGACACGAGCCTTGATCGTCACCCAGTAGCGGGTGACTGCCTGGACGAGCACCGGTAACGAGCGCTCCAGGGCGGCAAGGATCGCGTCGGTATCGTTCAACGGGAAAACACCGGTGAGTAACAGCCCGGACACGGCCGGATCGCACCGCAACAGGCCAGGACGATAGCGACTCAACTGCGTAACAAATTCGCCCAGCGGCTGGCGTTCGGCGATCAGGCGATGCTCGGTCCAACTGCTGCCGTTGGCGCCCACCGCAGGTAACGCAAGGGTCTGGCGCTGATCGAACCACAGGCTGTCACCGGCGTTCATCTGCACCGCAGCGCCGTGCACCGGGGTCACGCGCACGCGGCCTTCATACAGGTCTACACGGCTGCCCGCGTCCAGTTCGCGCACGCCAAAGCGAGTGCCCAGCGCCTGCACATCGCCGGCCGCCGTTTCCACGATCAGCGGGCGCAGTGCATCGTGGCCGCTGGTCAGCAGGATCTCGCCTCGGATCAGGCGAATACGTCGCTCAGTGGCGCTGAAACGCACATCCACTGCGCTGTCGCTGTTGAGGTCCAGACGCGTACCGTCGCTGAGGGTGACGTAGCGGATCTCACCGGTCGCCGTGCGATGTTCGGCGAATGCCGCTTGCCAAGGTTCACTACGCCGCACCAGATAGCCGCTGCCGCCGACCATCAAGAGCGCGCCGAGCAGCTTGAGGGCGGCGCGGCGCTGGGTGTCCGGCGTATCGCGTAGCACCGCGCGGGCACTATCGGCAGGAACGCCGCCGAGGGTGTGCTGCAAGTGCTGCAAACGTTGCCAGGCGCGACGGTGTTCCGCATCGGCGGCCTGCCACTGGGCAAAAGCGTGGCGTTGCTCGCCGTGCAGCTCGCCGCCCCAATGCAGCATCAACCACTCGCTGGCTTGCTCGACAATGGCCGGGGCAATGGGTGCGTCATGTTTCATTCTTCGTAGACCACCTGGTAACAGGCGACGATGGCGCGGGTCATGTATTTCTGCACCGAGCTGATGGTGACACCCAGGCGCTCGGCGATCTGCGCGTAGCTCAACCCCTCGAATTGCGATAGCAGGAAGGCCCGGCGCACGTTGTCGGGCATGCGGTCGAGCATGGCGTCGATCTGCATCAGGGTTTCAAGGATCAGTGCGCGGGTTTCCAGCGACGGCGACTCCGGCTCCGGCAGATGGGCGATGCTCTCCAGATAGGCGCGTTCGATACGCAGGCGCCGCCACTGGTCAATCACCAGATTGCGCGCGATCTGCGCCAGATAGCTGCGGCTTTCCTTGTCACCTGGAAAACGTCCGGACACCAACAGCCGCAGGAACGTGTCCTGGGCTACATCGGCGGCGTGCTCTCGATCGCCCAGGCGCTTGCGCAACCAGCCTTGCAGCCAGCCGTGATGGTCGCGGTACAGAAGATGAAGCTGTTGCTGGCCGTCAGTCGCGGTGTCCATGAAAAGCTCAGATACACTATTGAGAGCAATTATCATTACACCTTATTTCGTTACTGACAAAACTCTTTGTCGATCAGCCCCCTGCCGTTTGCAACGGATATACCGATTCCCACCCGCCCCCCAAGGCTTTGTACAACCCGACCATGGCCAGGGACACGCCGGTGGAACTCTCCACCCATTGCTCCTGGGTCGCCAGCAGCGCGCTTTGCACCGTGAGCACGTTGACGAAGTCCACCACGCCTTCGACGTATTGATGTTGCGCGGTGGTGAGGGCGATCTGGTTCTGGCGCACGGCTTCGGTCAGGCTGTCGCGGCGCAGTTGGCTGGCGTTGTAGCGGGTCAGTTGATCGTCGATTTCATGCCAGGCGCGCAAGACGGTCTGCTGGTAGGCAATCGCCGCTTCCTGCTGTTGGGCTTCGCGCAGCTCGACCATGCCTTGCAAGCGTCCGCCATTGAACAGCGGCAGGCTCAGCTGTGGGCCGAAGGCAAAGGCGCGTGAGCCCCACGCACCGAAATCCGACAGTTGCATGGCCTGGGAGCCGAGGCTGCCGGACAAGGTGATGCGCGGGTAGAAGTCGCCCTTGGCCACGCCGATGTTGGCGGTGGCGGCGTGCAGTCGCGCCTCGGCCTGGCGGATATCGGGGCGACGCTCGGCCAATTCAGACGGCAGGCCAATGGCGACCTGGCGCTGGGTTTGCGGGACGGCAGCAGCCTTGGACAACTGTGCATGCAGGGCTTGCGGCGGCTCGCCCATCAGCAGGCTCAAAGCGTTGATCAACTGATCCTGACGCTGTTGCAGGTCGGGCAGGCGTGCTTCGATGGCGGCGACCTGGGCGGCGGCTTCGGCCACATCCAAGTCAGTCGCCACGCCGTCGGCCAGGCGCAATTGCGAGAGCTTGAGACTGTGTCGCGCCACGTCGAGGTTTTGCTCGGTGACGGCACGGATGTTCTGCACTCCGCGCAGTTGGATGTAGTCCTGGGCGGTTTCAGCCAGCACTGACAGCAGCACGGCGCGACGGTCATTCTCCGCGACTTGCAGCGTGGCGTCGGCCGCCTCGGTTTCGCGTTTGACCCGGCCCCAGAAGTCCAACTCCCAGGCGGCGGAAAACCCGGCGTCCCACTGGTTGAACGCGGCGCGGCCATTCTCGCCGGACGGGTCGTTGAGGCCCTCACCACTGTTGCGTTTGCGCTGATAGGCGCCGGTAGCGTTGACGCTCGGGTAGCGCTCGGCAGTGGTTACCTGGCGCACCGCACGGCTTTGTTGCAGACGGCTGCTGGCCAGTTTCAAGTCGAGGTTATCGCTGAGGGCGCGCCGGGTCAGGGCCGACAATTGCGCGTCGTGGAACACGTCCCACCAGCGCTCCTGCAAGGGGTCGCTGACGGCATGGCTGGCAGCCTGACGGCCTTGGGGTTCGGCCCACTGCGCGGGCTGCGCGCTGTGGGGGCGCTGGAAGTCCGGGCCGACGGTGCAGGCGCTCAGGCTGATCAGGCCGAGGGTGAGCCAGGCGAGGTGTCTCATTGCTGGGCTACCTCGCGCTGTGGCGCTACGGCTTGAGTATCGACGCTGGCTTCCACCGACATACCGACCCGCAGACGCTCGGTCAGCGGCTGATTGGGCTCAAGCACGATCTTCACCGGAATACGCTGCACGACTTTGGTGAAATTGCCGGTGGCGTTGTCCGGTTTGATCGAGGCGAAGGTCACTCCGGTGGCGGGCGCCAGGCTTTCCAAGTGGCCGTTGAGCACTTCACCGTCGAGGCTGTCGACGCGCACCTGCACGGCCTGACCGGCATGCATGTGGGACAGCTGGGTTTCCTGGAAATTGGCCACCACATACGCCTCGGCCAACGGCACCACCGCCAGCAACTTGCTTCCCGGTGTTACGTAGGCACCGACCCGTACCGCGCGCTCACCGACCATGCCATCCACTGGCGCGACAATGCGTGTGTAAGACAGCTGATAACTGGCCATTTCCAGCGCCGCTTGGGCACGTTTAAGCCCACCCTCGGCGGCATCACGCAGAGCCGTGAGGATTTCCACCTGCTTGCGCTCGGCCGCCAGCACGGCCGTGGCCTTGGCCAGGCGAGCGGTGGCCTGGTCGATGCGGGTCTTGGCTTGCTGGGCGTTCTGCACGGTGCCGGCGCCAACACCGGCCAGGTGGTTGTAGCGATTCAGTTCGTGTTCGGCGAAGGCCACTTCGGCGCGATCCGCCGCCACCGTGGCCTGAGCCTGGGCGATCACCGAGGTTTGCCGCTCCAGTGTCGCGGTGGCGTTTTTCAGTTGGGCTTGGGCCACCAGTGTGTCGGCATCGGCGGCCTGAGCGGCAGCGCGAAAATCGCGGTCGTCGATCAACGCCAGCAGTTGCCCGGCTTTGACGCGCTGGTTGTCTTCCACCAGCACCTCCTTGATGAAACCGGCCACGCGCGGCGCTACCTGGGTGAAGTCAGCGGCGACAAAGGCGTCGTTGGTGGTCTGCTGTCGGCTGCCCAACAGCCCAGGGGCAGCCAGGTACACCAGCACGCCGACGGCGAATACGGCGATGGCCGACACGGCAATTTTGTCTTTGCGTTTCATGGAAATTCCTTTGTGCTAGGTCGGTGCGCGCGGCGGATAGATCCGCGTGGGCATCCAGAAAATCAGCAGGATCAACGCCGCCGCCACCGCGGCCATGACGTAGTACAGATCCGAAGAAGTGAGCACCACGGCCTGCTCATGCAGACGGTGCGCCAGGCCCGGGGCATCGGCGTCGGCCAGGGGCGAATTACCGAGGCCGTCCACCAGCCTGCTCGAATGAAAATGCACCCGGCGGGTCGTCAGCACATCCAGCACACCCGTGGCGATCACGGCGGCGAGGCCTTTGACGGTGTTGAACCAGGCCGAGGCGAATGGGCCTTCCACCGGTTGGATACTGCCGGTGGAAAGCATCAACAACGGCAACACGGCCATGGGCTGTCCGAAGATTTGCAGCAGGTACAGCACATAGAAATCGTCGCGAATCCACGCCGAGGTCAGATGCGCGCTGCCCACACAGGACAGCACCAGCATGCCCAGCCCCGCCCCCAGCACCCAGCGGCAATCGACCCAGCGCAGGTTGCACAGGGCAGCCACTAGCGGCAGCGCGATCAGTTGCGGCAGCGCCATCAGCAGCATCAGCGGTGCGGTTTGCAGCGGCCGGTATCCCTGCACCTGAGCGAGAAAACTCGACGGGATGAGGATCACCGAGGTCAGCACCATCAGCACGCCCGCCAGCACGATCAAGGCAAACGCGAGGTTGCGCAGGCCCAGCATCTGCAGCTTGAAAAACGGCAGCGGCTGCGACCATTCGTTGAACAGGAACAGCACCAGCAAGGGGAGCCCGCAGAATTCGGAAAAAATCGTACGCTAAGGTTTTCCGGGCAACCGTAGCGGCCTGAACTTCCCGTCCTCCAGCCTGCGGCTCTGCCGCCAGACGTAATCGCCGGTCAGGTTGATGTGTTCCCAGCCCAGCGGCGACAGGTATTGCAGCAACTCACCGTTCACCGGCTTGCCGACCTCGACCAACCCCTGAGTGGCGCGCTCCAGGTACACCGTGTTCCACAACACAATGGCGGCCGTCACCAGGTTCAGGCCGCTGGCCCGGTAGCGCTGCTGCTCGAAGCTCCGATCCCTGATCTCGCCGAGGCGGTTAAAGAACACCGCCCTGGCCAGGGAGTTGCGCGCTTCACCCTTGTTCAGTCCAGCATGCACGCGGCGGCGCAGTTCGACGCTTTGCAGCCAGTCGAGGATGAACAGGGTGCGTTCGATCCGGCCCAGCTCGCGCAGGGCCACGGCAAGGCCATTCTGGCGTGGATAGCTGCCGAGCTTTCGCAGCATCAGCGAGGCAGTGACGGTGCCCTGCTTGATCGAGCTGGCGAGGCGCAGGATGTCGTCCCAATGGGCGCGGACGTGCTTGATGTTCAGGGTGCCACCAACCATTGGGCGCAATGTCGGGTAGTCCTGGACGCTATTCGGCACATACAGCTTGGTTTCGCCGAGGTCGCGGATGCGCGGTGCGAAGCGGAAGCCCAGCAGGTGCATCAGGGCGAAGACGTGATCGGTGAAACCGGCCGTGTCGGTGTAGTGCTCCTCGATCCGCAAGTCGGACTCGTGGTACAGCAGGCCGTCGAGCACATAGGTGGAGTCACGCACGCCGACATTCACCACGCGGGTGCTGAACGGTGCGTACTGGTCGGAGATATGGGTGTAGAACAGTCGCCCCGGCTCGCTGCCGTACTTCGGGTTGACGTGCCCGGTGCTTTCGCCCCGGCCGCCCGCCCGGAAGCGCTGGCCATCGGAGGATGAGGTGGTGCCGTCGCCCCAGTGGGCGGCGAAGGCATGGCGGTACTGGTGGTTGACCAGCTCGGCCAGGGCCGCCGAATAGGTTTCGTCGCGGATGTGCCAGGCTTGCAGCCAGGACAGCTTGGCGTAGGTCAGGCCGGGGCTCGACTCGGCCATCTTGGTCAGCCCGAGGTTAATCGCATCGCCCAGGATTGCTGACAGCAGCAATGTCCTGTCTTTGGCCTCGGCACCGTCCTTCAGGTGGGTGAAGTGGCGGCTGAAACCCGTCCAGTCGTCCACATCCATCAGCAGTTCGGTGATCTTGATGCGCGGCAACAGCTGACTGGTCTGGTCGATCAGCGCCTGCGCGGTATTGGGCACCGCAGAATCCAGCGGGGTGATCTTCAGCCCGGACTCGGTGAGGATGGCATCGGGCAGCTCGTTGTCCTTGGCCAGCCGGGTTACGGTGGCCAACTGCTCGTCCAGCAGCTGTAAGCGCTCTTCCAGGTACTGGTCGCTGTTCGGGTTGATCGCCAGGGGCAGGGCCTGTTCCCGCTTGAGCGCGGCGAACTTCTCTGCCGGCAGCAGGTAGTCGTCGAAGTCGCGGAACTGCCGTGAACCCTTGACCCAGATGTCACCGGAGCGCAGGGCGTTCTTCAGCTCGGACAGCGCGCAGATTTCGTAGAAGCGTCGGTCGTGGCCTTCCGGGGTGATCACCAGCGGCTTCCAGCGCGGCTTGATGAAGGCGGTAGGGGCATCCGCCGGCACCTTGCGCAGGTTGTCGGCGTTCATCTCGCGCAGGGTCTGCACGGCCGCCAGCACGCCTTGCGCGGCCGGTGCAGCGCGCAGTTCCAGCACCTCCAGCAGGGCCGGCGTGTAACGGCGCAGGGTGGCGAAGTTCTCGCCGACCAGGTGTAGGTGGTCGAAGCCCTCCGGCCGGGCCAGCAGCTCGGCCTCGCTGACGCTCTCGGTGAATTCGTCCCAGGGAATCACCGCCTCGATGGCGGCGTACGGATCGCTGCCGTTTTCCTTTGCCTCCAGCAGAGCCTGGCCGATCTTCGAGTACAGGCGCACCTTGTCATTGATCGCCTTGCCCTGCTTCTGGAACTGCTGCTGATGCTTGTGCTTCGCGCCGCTGAACAGCTTGACCAGGATGCGGTCGTGCAGATCGACCAACTCATCAATCACAGTCGCGGTGCTCTCCAGCACTACGGCGGCCAGGGTCGCGTAGCGCCGCTGCGGCTCGAACTTGCCAAGGTCTTTGGGCGTCATCTGCCCCCCTTCGCGGGCCAGCTTGAGCAGGCGGTTCTGGTGGATGTGCCGGCCCAGCCCTTCGGGCAAGTCCACCAGCTGAAATGTCTTCAGCCGCTCGATGTGCTTAAGCATGTGCCGAGAGTTGGGTTTCAGCGGTGCCTGGCGCAGCCAGGTCAACCAGGTGATGCTGCTGCCGGCCTTGAGCTTCAGCAGTTCGTCCAGCTTGGCACGGTGCGAGTCCGTGAGTGGTTCGACCAGGGCGCGGTAGACCCGCCGATTAGCCCGCGCAATGGCCTCCGAGCAGGCCCGATCAATTACGCTCAGCGCCGGCAGGATGCGCCGCTTCTGCCGCAGGCTCTCCAGAGCCTGGCTGGCCAGCAGCAAGCCCTTGTCGGTCTGCTGGGCCAACTCGGTCAGCTCGCGCACGAGGTTGCGGAAGTCGGACAGGCCAAACGGGGCCAGTTGCAGGTAGGTGCGCAGTTCATGGGCGTGCTCGCGGCGGGTCACGTCGCGTTCGCCGTACTTCGCCCAACTCGCCGGGTCGGCCTGAACCTGCTTGGCCACCCACAGGATGACCGGCTCGGGCGGCTCGCTGTCGGTGCCCAACGCATAGCCGGGGTAGCGCAGCAGGCTGAGCTGCACCGCGAAGCCTAGGCGGTTGGCGTCGCCGCGCCGCTGGCGGATCAGCGACAGGTCGGAGTCGTTGAAGGTGTAGTAGCGGATCATGTCATCCTGGCTTTCTGGCAACGCAAGCAGGGTGTCCCGCTCCGTGGCCGAGAGGATCAAGCGACGCGGCATGTATCAGTCGTCCGTGCGGAGGTACTGGTAGAGGGTTTCCCGGCTGATGTTGAACTCGCGGGCAAGCTGCGCCTTGGGCTCGCCGGCCGTCGCTCGCTGCCGCAGGGTAGCAGCCTGCTCATCGGACAGGGCTTTCTTGCGGCCTCGGTACGCGCCACGCTGCTTGGCCAAGGCGATACCCTCACGCTGCCGCTCGCGGATCAGGGCGCGCTCGAACTCGGCGAAGGCACCCATCACCGACAGCATGAGGTTGGCCATCGGCGAGTCCTCGCCGGTGAAGACTAGGCCCTCTTTCAGGAATTGGGGTTTGGGGAGCAATGGAACCAAAAACCAACGTAAGCCCTACCAACGCTTTTCGGTGTCTTCTTCCCAGGCGCCCATCTCGACAAAACAGTTGCGCATGTCGGCCTCCTGGCTGATCTCGGTCAGCAGGTCATGCACGCTCTTGTCCAGCTCATCGTCGCTCCGATACGGAATGGTCAACTCATAGTGGCCGGCATCCAGCCGCTTCATGCCATAGGGCTCCAGGCAGTAGCGCTCAATGTTCTCCGTGGCCCGCTTCCGGCCGCGCACGAACTTGCTGTTATTCACCACCGCGAGGCGCAGGGTGACGGTGGCCACCCGCTCGGCGGCGGGCGGCTCTGCCGGCGACGCGGCCGAAGGCTGCTGGTCGCGTGACCTGGCGCTCTTCTGGTACGCGCCGATCTCGACACCACGGTGGCGCAGGTAGCTGTACAGCGTGCTCTTGGAGATGTGCAGCTTCTCGCCGATCGCGCTGACGCTCAGGCGACCTTCGCGGTAGAGGGTTTCGGCCGCCATGGCGGTGGCCTCAGCCTTGGCTGGCAGGCCCTTGGGACGGCCACCGATCCGGCCACGCGCCCGTGCGGCCGACAGACCCGCCTGAGTCCGCTCGCGGATCAGCTCGCGCTCGAACTCCGCCAGCGAGGCGAACAGGTTGAACACCAGGCGGCCTTGGGCGTGGGTGGTGTCGATGGGGTCATTCAGGCTCTGTAAGCCGACCTTGCGCTCTGCCAGCTCGCCGACCAACTCGACCAGGTGCTTGAGGGAACGCCCAAGGCGATCCAGCTTCCAGATCACCACGGCATCACCCGGCCGCACGTTGGCCAGCAGTTTGTCCAACTCCGGCCGGGCGCTTTTCGCGCCGCTGGCGATGTCTTGGTAGATGCGTTCGCACCCGGCCTGTTTCAGGGCATCGACTTGTAGGTCGGCTTTCTGATCCCGAGTGCTCACTCGCGCATAACCGATCTTCATCAAAAGTACTGTTTACTCGACTACGTTAGTAATAGTTGAACTTTGATTAAGCGTACCAGTTATTTGAACCGTAGCGCGGGGAGCTTAACGAACCGAGCTGTCGTTCAGAAGACGGCTGCACTGAACGTCAGAAGCCGACTGCACTATAGCAGCGGAGGGGTTGGATCCATCAGGCAACGACGGGCTGCTGCCGGCCAATAGCCGACAATGACGACACTGGAAATCCCCGCCTGTGAGCGTCGGCTCAGGGCGGGACAGCGTCATCCAGCTACCTGCGCCACTGACTCAGCCTTGTCCAGCCGGCCGCGCCGCACGAACAGACTGACCAGCCGTTGACGGATCGCCACCTGGAGTTCCGCCAGTTGTTCCGGCGTGATGCGAATTTCACCCGCTCGACGAGCGCAACACCGGCGCCGCCTACGCCAAGAACCGGCGAATCGAACTCAAACTCACGAACCGCTGAGCGCCGCGTCACCGCGCTGCTGCGCCAGCCAGTCGCGCGGGGCGCAGCCCATGCGCACGCGGAAGGCGCGCGCCAGAGCGTTCGGGCTGCCGTAGCCGACGCGGTCGGCCACCACCGCCACCGGCCGCCCCTGCTTGAGCAGGGTGCAACTGACGTTCATCCGCCAGTCGGCCAGATAGTCGCCCGGCGTGACGCCCACCGCGTCCTTGAACGCGGCGGCGAAGCGCGCGCGTGACATGCCCGCCTTCGCCGCCAGCGCCTCGAGCGACCACGCGGTCTGCGGCGCATCGTGCATGGCGGTTATGGCGCGCGCGAGTTTCGGGTCGGCCAGGCCCGCCAGCAGTCCGGTGGCGCCAAGCCGCCCATCCATCAGATAACGCAGCAACTGGATCAGTAGCAACTCGTACAAGCGGTCGATGGCGGCCTGCCGACCGCACTGGTCGCGCTCGGCTTCGGCAAACAGCAACTCTAGCGTCGGCCCGAGGCCGGGCAAGTCCGCCAACGGAATCAGCAGCATCGACGGCAAGGCCATGGCCAACGGATTGCCCGTCGAAGCGCCCAGGTCGACCTCCGCACACAACAGCTCAGCGGTATCGCCGGGGGCGGCGACAAAACGATGCGACGCCACGCGCGGATAAAACAGCAGGCTCGGCTCGGTAACCAGCAGATCTTCATGCACGGGCGAACGCGCCGTAATCGGGCCGCGCCGCACCAGATGGATATAGCCATGCGGCGCCGCGTAATGATGCTGCCCACAGAAGGCGCCGCTGTGAAAAACGCGCGCCGAAAGCGAGTAGTGCCGGAGCAAGCCGGCCAGTCGATCCGCCATTCCACTCTCCATATAAGACGATAGGTTACGTATTTGATACTTTACGTGCCATATCGTACCAAACAAAGGGCGATCATGCCCACGTGCTCTTGCACCTCACCCACTACGGAGATAGACATGACCCAAATCGCCCCCCTGACCATCGACACCGCTGACGCCGCTACCGCTGCCACACTCAAGGCCGTCAAAGCCAAGCTTGGCATGGTGCCGAACCTGTTCGCCACGCTGGCCCACGCGCCGGCGGCGCTCAATGGCTACCTCGGCTTGTCCGAAACGCTGGGCACCGGCCGCCTGAATGCCTCCCAGCGCGAGATCGTTGCGCTCGCTGCCGGTCAAGCCAATCGCTGCCAGTATTGCCTGAGCGCACACACCCTGATCGGCAAAGGTGCCGGACTGTCGGCAGAGGCCATCGCCGCGGCCCGCACCGGCCAGGCGGCCAACGCACTTGACGATGCAATCGCCGGCTTTGCCCGCGCGCTGGTCGAGCAACGCGGCGTGGTGTCGGCCGACGCCATGGCCAACTACCGCCGCGCGGGGCTCGACGACGGCCTGATACTGGAAGTGATCGCCAACGTCGCGCTGAACACGCTCACCAACTACACCAACCACATCGCCGACACCACGGTGGATTTCCCCGTGGTCGCCGTCTGATCTCCATAGGCATATAAGGAGAACACGATGAAAATCGCACTCACCGGCGCTCTGCTCGCCAGCGCCCTCGTCCTGCCACTGGCCGTCACGGCCGGCGACTTTTCGCCCTATGTGGGGTCGTCTCAGAAAACGGAAAATAAAGCACTCTAAGAGTCGCTAACACCACTGCCCAAGAGACCCGCATGAAGCAGTTATGCTTCATGCCCTCATGGCAAGACAACCCGTTAGCAAAGAACTGTGGCTGCAGTTGCAGCCCCTGATCCCCACCTTCACTCCCTCCGCCAAAGGTGGCGCACGCAAGCTCGCAGTGAGCGATGAGGCCGCCCTCAACGGCATCTTGTTCGTGTTGCATACCGGCATTCCATGGGAAGACCTCCCACAATCCCTTGGCTATGGCAGCGGCATGACTTGCTGGCGGCGACTTCGGAATTGGAGCGCAGCAGGGGTTTGGCAGAGGTTGCACCAGGCCATGCTGATGCGTTTGCGTGAACACGACCAGATCGATTGGAGCCGGGCCAGTATTGATGGCTCTTCGGTACCAAGCCCCCGGGGGGCCAGGAAACAGGCCCGAACCCCACCGACAGAGGAAAACTCGGCTCCAAGCGGCACATCGTCGTAGACGCCAGAGGCATCCCGCTGGTGGTTCTTGTCAGCGGGGCGAACAGACATGACTCCATGATGTTCGAGCGGTGCTTGGATGCGATCCCTGGCGTTGCAGGCCTGCAGGGTCGACCTCGCAAGCGACCAGCGAAGCTGCATGCTGACAAAGGCTATGACTACAAACGCTGCCGTGCCCATCTGAGGCAGCGAGGCATATCCAGCCGCATTGCCAGGCGCGGCATTGAAAGCAGCGAAAGGCTGGGCAAACATCGCTGGGTAGTGGAGAGGACGCACGGATGGTTTGCTGGCTTTGGCAAACTGCGAATCCGCTTTGAAAGGCGCCTTGACATCCACGAAGCGCTTTTGAAGTTGGCAGCCGCGATCATCTGCGCACGCTTCGTGGATAGGTGGTGTTAGCGGCTCTAAGCCGATGGCGTAGGTGGCACTCATCGTGTCACGTGCGGGCAAGCAGCTTCTCGCCATCGGGGCGCAACTCGCCCTTGGGCGAAATGTGCCGGTACAGGGTCTGCCGTGTGATTCCAAGCTCCAGACACAGGTCACCCACCTTGGTTTCTGGCTGGCCCATCGCGGCCATGGCCAGCCGCAGCTTGGCTGCGGTCATCTTGAACGGACGCCCGCCCTTTCGACCGCGCGCCCGCGCCGACGCCAGGCCGGCAATGGTGCGCTCGGCAATCAGTTCGCGCTCGAACTCGGCTAGTGCCGCAAAGATGCCAAAGACCAGCTTGCCAGCTGCCGTCGTGGTGTCGATGGCAGCGCCATGTCCGGTCAGCACTTTTAGCCCGACACCGCGCCCGGTCATATCGTGCACGGTGTTGATGAGGTGACGCAGGTCCCGACCCAGCCGGTCGAGCTTCCAGACCACCAGCGTGTCACCTGGCCGTAGCGCTTTGAGGCATGCGACCAGACCGGGGCGGTCCTCGCGCTTGCCGGACACCTGATCATCATAGAGGTGGGCCGGATCGACGCCGGCAGCAACCAGCGCATCGCGCTGCAAGTCCGTCCCCTGGGTGCCGTCAGCCTTGGATACCCGCATGTAGCCAATTTGCATATTTTGTCCTGTCACATATACGTTCGATTATGTGACAGTTTGCATCGGGAAGCTCTGCACGTCAAAATTTGTCACTTAACCCGTCATTCTGTCTAAGGCATGCAAAGGGTAGGCTAGGCTCATAATGTGACAGAAATTCCGGGGGGATGCCTTCCTTCGCGAAGGTGGCGCGCAACTGTTCCAAGGAAGCGGGGTCGCGCCGACCATAGGAAGCCAACGCGAACAGCGAGCGTGCCGTCTCGGGGTTGTGTCGTGCTTCAATGATGGCCTCATCAATGGCCTGGATTGCACGCTGCCAGTGATCGACGGGTTCGGGCTTCGGCGCTTTCGCCGGCAGGCCACTGGTGAACCCGGTTTGGGGCTCGGACCAGAATAGCTTTGCGTGCTCGCCTGGCGGGCTTATATCCCTCACCTCAATCAAGCTGATTGCCGTTGCCGCCGCCTCCAGCATCTGCAACCGTACTGCCGGGTTCAGGGTTTCATACGGTCGCCACAGACTTTGCCCAGCACGCAGCGGATGCCCGCAGCATTCCCAGATTTGGCGGAGATACCCCGCGTAGGTGCCGCACGTCGAAAGCGGGGTGTTCAGCTCATCGAGCAGCGTGCGTAGCAGCCTAAACCACAATCCGGCGTGGATGCGTCGGCGCGGCAACTCCACGTGGCCGGTCGTCAGTGCCTGCCAGGTACGCTGGTCCATCGCCGCAATCGCGTCGCTGGCAGTGCGCGGTTCGGCGTCGGCGTTCTCCCAGCCGAGAAACCGCCCTGGCACGCCCCAATAGGATTCCAGCCAGCAGCCATGCAGTGGGCAGCTCAGCATCAGGGGCAGCTTCCACGCGAGCAGTACGGCTTGGTTCTCCGGATCGTTCAGGCAGAGCGGACAGGCGCGGTGTATCGGTTGGGTGGGCAGCCAGGCACGCCAGCTCGTGATGGATCGCGTCTTACGGCGGAGTCTCGGCAGCAGTACCGAGAGCTGGAACGCATAGGTTTCCAATGCGGCTGGAATCTGATCATCAAGGCTGTCCAGTAGCCAAGGCACCCAGCCGGCGAAACTCATGCAGCGCAGCCGATCCAGCTCGATACCGCTCCGCTGGGAGAGCATCGCCAGCAGCGCCAGTGGTGGCGCGGTGTCCAGGTCATCAACCTGGCCGTGACCAAGATCGTGCTCCAGCAGCTCGGACACTTCCATGTGATAGCAAAGGGCCACGCGGTTGAGCCACGAAGACAGGGCTTCGGCTTCCCTGGGTGCCGGATGCAGTGGCCAGCGTGGCGCTGGCTTCACATCAGTTCCCGCTCGAATTGCCGCCGCCGCTCGCTGGGACCGGTGTAATCGGCCATGCTGAGCGTGCGGTGGTTGATCGCTTCCTCACCACTCTCCACGGCGGCCACGGCCGCCGCCATCAATAGGTGCGCCAGCTCGCCAATAGTGCCCTCGCTGCGCGTGAGCAGGTAGCGAGCCATGTCCAGCGTGGCAATCGACGAAGGTCGCCGCAGCGGGAGCGAAGCCGCGAAGCTGGCCAGCAGTGAACAGCAATCGTCGTTGGCCTCCCACACCGGCAGCATCATCGGCTCGAAGCGATTTTCCAACTGGTCATCCGAGCGGATGGCCAGGTAGGCGTCGCGTGTGCCCACACCGACCAGCGGGATGCGCAATTCGTTGCCGAGGAAGCGCAGCAGGTTGAGGAATTCCCGGCGGTTGACGCTGTTGCCGGCCAGGACGTTGTGCAGCTCGTCGATCACCAGCAAACGCACACCGAGCTTGCGCAGCAGTGTCAGCGCCAGTTGCTCTATTTCCGGCAGCCGTGGGCGCGGTCGCAATGGTGCTCCCATCGCCGCGAGCAGCGCGACGTAGAAGCGGATCACCGATGGCTCGGACGGCATCTGCACGACCAATACCGGGATGTGCTCCTGGTCGGCGTCGGAGCTGGCCGGGTGGGCGCGGCGGAACTTCTCGACGATCATCGACTTGCCGTTGTTGGTTGGACCGACCAACAGCAGGTTGGGCATGCGTTGTTTGTTTGGCCACGTATACAGGGCTTCCAGCCGGTTCAACGCCTCGACTGCTCGCGGATAGCCGATCCAGCGGTCGGCGCGAAGGCGATGGATGCGCTCGTCCGCCGGGAGACGGGCCAAGCCCTGGGCCGCCGGCAGCAGGTGGGACAGGTCGATGATGGGATATTCGTCCACGGCTACCACTCCTCAATCTGGTCGAACGGTTTGGCAGGTGGCTGGTTGTCCGCCTGCGGGTCTGCCATGTCCGTGTCCGCTGGTGGCGTGGTTTTGACAGGTTGTTCCGTTGACTTGAGATGCTGGCGTCGATCCGCGTCGCGCCGCGCCTTGCGCGTGGCTTTCTGCGCAGTGGTCACGATTTCGCGCATCTGCCCGATCATGCGGAACAGCGCCGACTCATCCACCTGTTCGCGCCCTTGCTGCCGCAATTTCGCCAGCGCCTGCCGTTGTTCCCAGAGGGTGACAGCCGGGTGCGACAAGGTACGGTATGGAATTTCCAGATAGTGCTGCCCCTCCGGCTCCAGCACCCAAATGCGGCTGATGTCGCGTGGGTCGCGCCGGATCAGGAACGCAGGCAGGCGGTCGCGCCGAGCTATCCACGGCTTGAGCGCATCGGCGTAGTAGTGGATGTGGTCGATGACGAAGCCAGTGCGGGTCAGGGTGCGGCGGAGGACGGGCAGGAAATCGACCAGAAAAGCCGTGGTGCGAGTGATGACGGTTGGAACGCCGGTACGCGCGACAGCTTCGGCCCAGCGTGCGGCCGGCGGTTGGAGCAGGCCGTTGTGCACGGAGCCGTGATAGGTGCCAACCGCCAATGCGAGCCAGCGTTCCAGCTCGCGCAGTGTCAGGGCGGCCATCTTCTCGGAGGCGTATTCCCCGCGCTGGTCAGGGTTGGAGAAGGTCGTCCCCGGCAATTCGTCGTGGATCATTTGCATCGCCGTGCCGATGATCCGTTCCACGATGCCGCCATAGTGCGGCTGCCCGAGAGGCCGATAGTCCAACCGGATGCCATGCTGCTCGCAGCCACGGCGTAGCGCCTCGCTCTTGAATTCGGCCGCGTTGTCCAGGTAGAGCAGCGCGGGCTTGCCGCTCATCGGCCAGTCCATTTCCACGTCCAACCTTTCCAACCAAGGGCGCTTGTCGCAACCGGCGTGTGCGAGGCACAGGCCGACCGAGACGGCAGATGGCGCTTCTAACGTGACCACCATGCCAACCACGCAGCGGGTGAACACGTCGATGGCGAGGGTCAGGTACGGACGGCCAATCGGTTGCCGGTCGCGCTCGTCCACCACGATCAGGTCGATGACTGTGTGGTCGATCTGTACCTGCTCCAGCGGTGCGGAGACTGGCGGAGGAACACCGCCAACACCTTGCAGGATGCGGGACGCATCCTGGCCTTCCCGAAGTCGAGTGGTCTTGAGTGGATCAAGGCTGGCGATCCGCAACGCGACCGTGTTGCGCGCCGGCATCCGCAGCTTTTGCAGCTTGCACACCCGCGCAACTTCACGGTGGAACGCCGCCAAGCTGCGCTTCTGCTTGGTCAGGAAGCGCTTTTGCAGTAGCTCGCGGATGATTCGTTCGACCGACTCCGGCAAGCGGCCTTTACCTTTGCCACCGCTCGACTGTCCAAGAGCCAAATCAGTGACCAGCCCCGAACCTTGCCGGGCACGGCGGATCAGGACGTAGACCTGCCGCCGGGACAGACCCAGCGCCTGGGCTGCTGCGTCGGCCGCTTCATGCCCGACCGTCTCCGACTGCGCCAACGGCCCAATGATCTCCGCGCGGCAGCGAGCACGCTCCCATGCCTGTTCTGACAGGGTGGCTACGCCGCGCTCGGCAATCGGTACGGTATCGGTCGCCATGCTCGCCTCGCTTTGGTGCACACGAGTATTGAGCATAGACGAGTTTCGTGCAGAGGAGTCCTGATATCGGGCTGTCAGGAGCCGTATGCACAGCAGGCTTCATGTCTCGTTGATTGGTGCAGTCGTCTTCTGAAAATGACACTGTGAGCATGTCGCATAACTTAGGGGTAAAGCGACGGCTGTGGCTTGGGCTGGTAAGCCCTAGCTATGGTAAGTTGCGCATCTGAAAATTAAAGACTGCCCATGACCCGCCCGAATCGCAAAACCCTTATAGCAAGCCTGCTGATTATGCTCTGGGGCCTCTCCATGCTAGTCGCCTACTGGTGGTACGAAGCGCGCTACCTGCGCAGCTTCGGTGAGCAGACCGCGTTATTCTACGGTAAACAGCTGCGCCTGCCTGATGAGCTTGCTGGTCCAGGCCCGATCCGCCTGATACATTTCTGGGATCCGTCCTGCCCGTGCAATATCGGCAACCAGCAACACCTGACCGAGCTGATCAAGCGCTTCGGCCCACAGGGTGTAAGTTTCTACGCGGTACAAACGCCAGGTAGCCACGGCCAATTACCTGATGTCCTGAACGCCCTGAAAACCTTACCGGCCTTGAGCGGCAGCTACAAAATCCCCGCCAGCCCGGCTGTGGCAATCTGGGACCGGACAGGCCAACTGGCATACTTCGGCCCCTACAGCGAAGGCGCAACCTGCACCTCTAGTAACAGCATTATCGAGCCCATTTTAGACGCCCTAAATGCTGGCAGACCCGTACACGCAAACAACACAATGGCCGTAGGCTGCTTCTGCGACTGGCCGAGCAATTGACGATCACAAACCGGCAGCGCGCTACGGCATTATGCGCAAATTCACGCTCATCCCTAGACTCAACTTGCCGATACAGCAATTGTGAGCAGTTGCCGCTCGCCTAAATCAAGCTAACGCTATTTAGAAGTATATTGATTGCCGCACTCACCACGACTGCACAACCTATCGAGCCTCTCACCATGTCAGCTAACCTCTCCCCCACCCTTCAACAGCACTACCAAAAAGCAGACCGAATCATGCTGGGGGTGCTGTGGCTGATGTTTGTGTACTCGCTCGGCCTCGCGTTCTGGAATGGCACTTGGGGTCAAGCGCTCCTGGTCGGTGGTGGTACGGCTGTAGTAATGAGCGTACTTAACCAGCTCATCAGCGGCCAACGCCTGTTGCGTTGCGTGATGGGCGCGGCGTATATGGTGATGGCGGCCCTGCACATCAACCAGGCCGGCGGCATGATGGAAATGCACTTCAGCATCTTTGTGTTACTGGCCTTCTTAGTCTATTACCGCGACTGGCTGCCGATCGTGGTCGCAGCGTTGGTGATTGCAGTGCACCACCTGAGTTTCTTTGCATTGCAGGCACAAGGTGTTGACGTGGTTGTACTGCCGAGCGGCAGTTGGCCGATCATTTTCCTGCATGCAATGTACGTCGTAGCCGAAAGCGCAATCCTGATTTACTTGGCGATGCAGACCCACGCGGAAGCCGTTGAAAGCGCGGCGCTGATACAAGCGGCCGAAAAGCTCACTGAGAAAGATGACGAAATAAACCTCGTTTACCGCAGCAGTGCCCAGGGCAAAGTTAGCCGAGGCTTTAACCACTTTCTCGGCACCTTAGATGAGTTGGTCGGTGAAGTGATTAAAGACACCCAAAGCCTGCAAAAAATGGGTGACAGTCTGCTGCAAACCACCGGCCACCTAAGCTCCGGCGCGGAGCAGCAGCAAGGCGAAATCATCTACATGAGCTCAGCCATGCTGCAGATGAGCACCGCTATTGACGAAGTAGCTGGACATGCAGATGGCGCCGCAACGGCAGCTCAAACCGCCAATCAACAGGCTGCCGAGGGTAGCCGCTCGGTCAACCATGTGCGTAGCGAGATTGGCAAACTAGCCACGCAAATCGATGTTACTGAAACCGAGGTTCAGGCGCTGGCAGAACAGTCCGAGAAAATCGGCAAGGTTCTGGAAGTGATCCGTTCGATTGCGGATCAAACCAACCTGCTGGCCCTAAACGCTGCGATTGAAGCCGCACGTGCTGGCGAGCATGGTCGTGGTTTTGCCGTCGTGGCTGACGAGGTGCGTAATCTTGCGCAGAAAACAGCGTTGTCCACCGCTGAGATCCAAGAAATCATCAGCGGCCTGCAACAAGGCAGCCGTCAAGCAGCGACTGCCATGCAGGAAAGCCGAGACAGTGCGCGCAGCTGCCTACGAGACAGTCAGGCAACTGCCGAACTGCTCGGCGCCGTAGCGCAAGACATCAGCGCCATTACTCAAATGAACGAGCTGATTGCCGCTGCCACCCACGAGCAAGCTGCCACCAGTGCAGAAGTCAGTCAGCATCTGCACAGTGTGCAAAAAGTGGCTGAGCAAACGTTCGGCGATGCGAACAAGCTTAATAACGATGGCCAGCAACTCAGCCAGTTAGCCGATCGTTTGAGCCGTTTGAGTGGTCGCTTCCGCGTTAGCCGCTAAGCGCTGAATAGCCCCGACTTGGTAGGCAAATCTTACGGACTACTTTTGGCTGATGTTTGTGTGTCGAGTCCGACATTAACGGTCGGACGCGTGCCAGCGCGAGCCCTGCACTGGCACGCGGTATGATCTTGACCCGATTTACATAAAGGGGATGTAAGCCGGAACCCCAGAAATTTCCGTCACCCTAGTTGGGTGGGCTCAACACTCGTGTCACCAGCTACCTTCTGGAGAATCGAGCTCGGCCATCCCTCCCTGGACGGGCATCGCTCGACGATGTTCAACGGCTCCCTCACGGGGCCGTCGTTTTGTGGGGGCTATTCCATCCACAAGTCGTCGAGGTTCTTGAAGTTCCAGAGCGTCGGGTCTTCGGGGCCAGTGATACTGTCCTTGCAACTCGTGGCCGCCAGGTCGATGGTCTGCATCGGGATCGGCTCTCTCGAGCGTAGCGAGAAGAACACGCGAACCTTGGGAGTCAGCAGTGATTCCATTCCCGGCTCAACGACAACGGCCAGACGCTGAGAGGACAGGCGAACCAAGGAGCCGACGGGGTAGATGCCCACGGCCTTGACGAAGGCGTGGAAGATGCGTTTGTCGAAATGGCCCTCCCACTTGGCCATCTGCCGCATCGCCGCGGACGGGTCCCACGGCTTTTTGTAGGCTCGCTCCGACGTCACGGCATCATAGACGTCGCAGATTGCGCCCATGCGGGCCAGGAGTGAAATGGCGTCACCGGCCAAGCGATCCGGGTAGCCGGTTCCGTCGATCTTCTCGTGATGGTGCAGGGCAATGTCCACCACCCCGGGCTCGGCCCCGCCTGCGCGCAGCATCTTTGCGCCCTCCACAGGGTGGCGCTTCATGATGGCGAACTCGGCATCGGTGAGCTTGCCTGGTTTGTTAAGCACTTCCAGCGGCATCGCGGCCTTGCCTAGGTCGTGCATCAGTCCGCCGATGCCAGCCAGGCGCGTTTGCTCCTCGTCTAGATCGAGATGCCGGGCCAGCGATAGCATCAGGGCGCAGACGGCAACCGAGTGCAGGTAGGTGTAATCGTCGTGCGTTTTGATGCGTGCGACGCTGATGAGGGCATGAGGTTGGCGCAGCACCGAGGCAGCGATTTCTCCGACCAGCGGCAACGTCGTGCTTGGGTCGACGGCCTTGCCAAGCCGGGCTTCCTGGAACATGTCCATGACTTGGGACTTGGCCGCAAGACAGAGTTTCCGTGCATAACACATTTCGCTCTCCATTGAGGTTGCGCCGTCACTTTTCTTGCTTAGTGGACTAGACGGCAGAGATTGCTCCTCCGACAATTCTCTGGGCTCTGGGCTCTGGGCTCTGGGCTCTGGGCTCTCTGGGCTCTCTGGGCTCTCTGGGCTCTCTGGGCTCTCTGGGCTCTCTGGGCTCTCTGGGCTCTCTGGGTCGACTTGGCTTTTGGCCAAGTCGACCCAGACCTCCCCGACGCCACATTCTCGAATGGCAGAGAGATCCTGAGGCTCGGTCAGCAGGAAGCTGCCGCGCCAGAATGGGTGTCGAACCCAAGAGCCGGCGAGCTTGTGGATGTACATGCCGAGACGAAGCTCGGATACGGGAATGCGTTTTACCAACTTATTTTCCTTTCTGAGTTGGGTGGTTAGGCGTGCGCCGAGGCTGGCACCCAGCGGTAGAGCGGAGGTAAGGTCACGCCAAGATTCTTGGATCAGCCGGAACCGCCGAAATTGGGGTTTGGGGAGCAATGGAACCAAAAACCAACGTAAGCCTTACCACCTCCGCTCAGAGCCCTCTTCCCAGGCATCCGCCTCGATAAAACAATTGCGCATCTCGGCTTCCTGGCTGATCTCGGTCAGCAGATCATGTACCGTCTTATCCAATGCCTCATCATTGCGATATGGAATGCTCAGTGCGTAGTTGCCCGACTCCAGTGGCTTCATGCCATAGGGTTCCAGGCAGTAACGCTCGATGTTCTCTTTTGCCCGCTTTTTGCCACGCACGAACTTGCTGTTGTTCTCGACGGCCAGGCGCAATATGACCGTCGCGATCCGTTCGGCATCGTCCACTGCCGGTGGGACTGTAATGTCGAGATGCAGGGAGATTTTTGTGGGTACGCCGATCGTTATGCCGCGATGCCGGAGGTAGCGGTAAAGCGTACTTTTGGAGATGTGCAGTTTCTTGCCAATGGCGCTCACACTTAACCGTCCCTCGCGGTACAGCGTTTCTGCGGCCATAGCTGTCGCTTCGGCTTGAGCTGGCAACCCCTTCGGACGGCCACCGACTCGACCACGTGACCGTGCAGCGGACAAGCCGGCCTGTGTGCGCTCACGAATCAACTCGCGTTCGAACTCTGCCAATGAAGCGAACAGGTTGAACACAAAGCGCCCTTGCGCGTGAGTGGTATCGATGGGGTCATTCAGACTTTGCAGGCCAACGTTACGAGCGGCCAATTCACCGACCAGTTCGACCAGGTGCTTGAGTGAGCGTCCCAGACGATCCAGCTTCCAAATCACCACGGCATCACCGGCTCGCACATGAACCAATAATTTATCCAGTTCCGGACGTGCGCTTTTTGAGCCGCTGGCAACGTCTTGATAGATCCGCTCGCAGCCTGCCTTTTTCAGAGCATCGATCTGGAGGTCTGCGTTCTGATCCCGAGTACTCACCCGCGCATAGCCAATTTTCATCAGAAGTACCGTTTACTCAACAGATAAATTGAAAATAGAACCTTGATTAACGATACCAGTATTTAAAACCATAATGAGGCTTAACTCAGAGCAGCCATTCCTCGATAGAGTTCGGCAAAACCTTCGTTTTGTCGAACCATTGCATCGCCCTTTGTGATTGGCGTATAAACACACAAACACCTATTAGCGGAGAACGCTATGAATACCATTCGCTGGAATGTCGCCGTCTCGGCCGACACCGACCAGTCGCTTCGGATGTTTCTGGCCAGCCAGGGCGGCGGCCGTAAGGGCGACCTGTCGCGCTTCATCGAAGAAGCGGTACGGGCACACATCCTGGAGCTGAGCGCTGAGCAGGCCAAGGCCGCTAACGCCCATCTGAGTGAGGCAGAATTGACCAACGCGGTTGACGAAGCGCTCGACTGGGCACGTAAGCGCTGATGCGGGTCGTGTTGGATACCAACATCCTGTTCAGCGCCCTGATCTCGCCACATGGCGCGCCCGATGCGATCTACCGTGCCTGGCGGGCGGCGCGTTTCGAGGTGGTGACCTCGCGGATGCAACTCGATGAAATTCGTCGAGCCAGCCGCTATCCCAAGCTTCAGGCCATCCTACAGCCCGCCAAGGTGGGCGCCATGATCAATAACCTGCAACGGGCTGTGGTACTGGAGCGCCTGACCATCGAGGTCGAAGCCGATGATCCGGATGACTCGTTTTTGCTGGCCATGGCCTTGGCGGGCGATGCGGACTACCTGGTAACCGGTGATCGCCGCGCCGGCCTGCTGCAACGCGGGCACATCGAACGCACGCGGATCGTCACGCCCGCCGTGTTCTGCGTCGAGGTGCTGTGATCCATGCCGGTCGGTTTTCTGACTCAAGAGCAACGCGACGGTTTTGGCCGCTATGTTGATTCGCCCAGCCGTGAAGAGCTGGAACGTTACTTCCACCTGAGCGATGAAGACCGTGAAGCCATCCAGGTGCTGCGGGGTAACCATAACCGTCTGGGTTATGCCGTTCTGCTGACCACCGTCCGCTTCGTTGGCGTTCTGCCGGACAAGCCCGCCGCCGTGCCGGTGGAAGTCCTGCAGGTGCTTTGCCGACAACTGGCGATTCCAGACCCCGACTGCCTCCAGCGCTATAGCGATCATCGCCGCTGGATACATGCCACCGATATTCAGAACCGCTTTGGCTATCGTCATTTCACCGATCCGGGCATCGGCTTTCGCTTGAGCCGCTGGCTGTATGCCCTCTGCTGGACGGGCACCGACCGGCCGGGAGTGCTGTTTGAGCGAGCCACCTCGTGGCTGTTCACACAGAAAGTCCTCCTGCCTGGTGTGTCTCAACTAGAGCGCTTTATCGCCCAGTTGCGCAGTCGGGTCGAAGAACGCCTCTGGTTTACGCTGGGCCGCAGCGTGACTGAGGAACAGCGATTGCAACTGCAAGACTTGCTGACGGTGGCCGAAGGCAACCGCAGCTCCCGGCTGGATCAATTGCGCTCCGGCCCGGTCATGGTCAGTGGCCCCGCGTTGATTCGGGCACTGCGCCGGCTCGATGACGTGCGCGGCATCGGCATCACCTTGCCGGCGGCGGCGCACATCCCTCCCAGCCGTATCGCCGCCCTGGCCCGCTTCGCCAACACGGCCAAGGTCACCGCGATTAATCGGCTGCCGGCGTCGCGGCGGATGGCGACACTGGTGGCCTTCGCACTCTGCCTGGAGGCGACTGCGCACGACGACGCACTGGAAGTCCTGGAGGCCTTGCTGCGCGACCTGTTCAGCAACGCGGAGAAGGCCGACAAGAAAGCCCGCATGCGCAGCCTGAAAGACCTGGATCGGTCGGCCGCGACGCTCGCCGCCGCGTGCAAGGTCGTGCTGGACAGCTCGATCAGCGATGACAACGTGCGCGCCCGGCTGTTCAACGACCTGCCGAGGACCACCCTGGAAAAGGCCCTGGAAGAGGTCAACGCGCTGATCCGCCCGGTAGATGACGTCTATTTTCTTGCATTGGAAGCGCGCTACCGCAGCGTGCGCCGCTTCCTGCCCGACCTGCTCAAGCACATCCGCTTCGGCTTCAGCCCGGCCGGCAAGGGCGTGGCGGCTAGTCTGGAGTGGCTGCAACTGAACCTGCCGCGCCGGAAGCCAGAGGATGACGCGCCGCAGGAGATCGTGGCCAAGGCTTGGCAGAAGCACATCACCCGCGAAGATGGCTCCCTCGACATGGGTGCCTATGTGTTCTGCACGCTCGATGCGCTGCGCACGGCCCTGCGCCGCCGCGATGTCTTCGTCTCGCCCAGTTGGCGCTATGCCGACCCGCGTCTTGGCCTGCTCGACGGTGCCGAATGGCTGGCGGCGCGACCGATCATCTGCCGGTCACTGGGCCTGACCATCGACGCCAAAACCACCCTGGACGCCTTGTCCGTCGAGCTGGATGCAACCTGGCTGGCAGTAGCCGCGCGCCTGCCCGACAACCCGGCGATTCAACTGAGCGAGAACACCGAGGGCAAGACCGAACTGTCGCTCGGGGCGCTGGACAAGCTGGACGAGCCCTGCTCGTTGCTGCAACTGCGGGCGGCCGTGTCTGACCTGATGCCGCGTGTCGATCTGCCGGAAATCCTCTTGGAAATCGCCGCCCGCACTGGCTTTTCCGAGGCCTTCACCCATGTCTCCGAACGCAATGCACGCGCCGACAACCTGGTCACCAGCCTCTGCGCGGTGCTGTTGGGCGGGGCCTGCAACACCGGCCTGGAGCCCTTGATCCGCACCGACAACCCGGCGCTGCGCCGTGACCGGCTGTCCTGGGTCAGCCAGAATTATATCCGCGACGACACCCTGTCAGCGGCTAACGCCATCCTGGTCGGAGCGCAAAGCCAACTGGAACTGGCCCAAGTCTGGGGTGGCGGCGAGGTCGCCTCCGCCGATGGCATGCGCTTCGTCGTACCGGTGCGCACCGTGCATGCCGGCCCCAATCCGAAGTATTTCGGCACCGGCCGGGGTGTCACCTGGTACAACCTGATTTCCGACCAATTCTCCGGCCTGAACGCCATCACCGTGCCCGGCACGCTGCGCGACAGCCTGGTGTTGCTGGCGGTCGTGCTGGAACAGCAGACCGAGTTGCAGCCGACGCAAATCATGACCGACACCGGGGCCTACAGCGATGTGGTGTTCGGGCTCTTCCGCCTACTTGGCTACCACTTCAGTCCGCGGCTGGCCGATGTCGGCGGTACCCGCTTCTGGCGCACGCGCCCGGACGCGGACTACGGCAAGCTCAACGGGCTGGCCCGCCAGTCGGTCAAACTCGACCTGATCGCCGAGCACTGGGACGACCTGCTGCGCCTGGCCGGCTCGCTCAAACTCGGCCGGGTGCCGGCGACTGGCATCATGCGCACGCTGCAAACGGGAGATAGACCCACCCGGCTGGCCCAGGCGCTGGCCGAATTCGGGCGGATCGAAAAGACTCTGCACACGTTGACCTATATCGACGACGAGTCCAAGCGCCGCGCCACCCTGACCCAGTTGAACCGAGGCGAAGGCCGGCACAGCCTGGCCCGCGCCGTGTTCCACGGCAAACGCGGCGAGCTCCGCCAGCGCTACCGCGAAGGCCAGGAAGACCAGCTCGGTGCTCTGGGCCTGGTGGTGAACATCATCGTGCTGTGGAACACCCTCTACATGACGGCGGCCGTGGAACGGCTCAAGCAGCACGGCTATCCAGTGCTGGAAGAGGATTTGGCCCGGCTATCGCCGCTGATCTACGAGCACATCAACATGCTCGGGCGGTATTCCTTTGCGGTACCGGAAGAAGTTGCGCGCGGCGAGCTGCGGCCACTGCGTAATCCAGACGACGACCTGTGATCCCCCTAAACGCTATGAGCAACACCCAAGCTGCTGCTGGATCGGCGGGCACTTCACCGAGCCGAACGAACAGAAAACGCAGCAATCCCCTGGGTTGGGGCGCAGCAGCGCCTTGCAGTTGCTGCACTCGTAATAGAACTGGCAGGCGTCCGTGGGCATGGTTTCCGGCTTGGCGAAGCCGCAGCGCGGGCAAGTCAGCACGGACTCAAGGACAATGGCGCTCATCGTGACCTCACTTCTGCACTGTGGAGGGGTATCCCGCGTTCGCGGTCGCCTCAGTCAGTGCCTCGGGCTGGGCCTTATCGGGATCGTAGGTGACGGTCGCCGTCTTCTGGTCGAAATTGACCTGGACGTCACTCACGCCGGACACCTTCTCCAGCGACTTCTTGACCGTGATCGAACAGAGTCCGCACGTCATGTTCTGCACGTCGAGCGTGACGGTTTTCGGGGGAGCCGCCAGCGCCACGAAGGGCAAGGCGAAAAGCACGGCGATCAGCAGTTTGCGCATGGTTAATCTCCTTCAGTAGAACAGCGGGGCGAGCCACGGCACGGCCAATAGGCCGAGCAGCAGCACGCTGACGATCCAGAACACGAGTCGCTGTCGCACGAGCGTGCGCGGATCGGCGCAGGGTGTACCTGGCGTACAAACCTGTGGCACCAGGTAGAGCTTGCGGAATGCCAATCCCAGGAACAGTAGAGTCAACCCGATGAAGAGGGGGCGTAGTGGCTCCATCATGGTCAGAGCGCCCACCCACGTACCGCCGACACCGAGTGCCAACAGCACCAGTGGCCCGACACAGCACACCGACGCACCGATGGCGGTCAGCGAACTCGCGACCAGCGAGCCTTTCCCGGTGAGTTGCATCCCCATTCCCATCTCCTGAGCCTGATTGCCTAGGTGCTATTCTAAACTCCGTACCAAAGTACGGAATCAAGGAGAAAGTGATGGCCACAGAGCTGACCATTGGCAAGCTGGCAGACGCCGCCGGGGTGAACGTCGAGACGATCCGCTACTACCAGCGACGCGGGCTGCTGGATGAACCAGCCAAACCCTTGGGTGGCCATCGGCGCTATCCGGTGGACATGGTGAAGCGACTGCGTTTCATCAAGCGGGCTCAGGCGCTGGGTTTCACGCTCTCGGAAGTCGGTGGACTGCTGACGCTGGATGAGTCGTGCGCCTGTGCCGAAACGCGAGCACGGGCTGCACGCAAGCTCGCGTTGATCGAGCAGAAGATGGCCGACTTGGTCGTCATGCAGCAACTGTTAGGCGAACTGGTGCAGCAATGTGATGCGGGAGACGGCGGAACGATCTGCCCGATCATCGAGGCACTGATCAGAGAGTAATGCCTGGCGGGTGAGCTGGAGATCGGAAAGCCCCTTTACGGTGGGATTCAGAGCTTACGTTGGTTTTTGGTTCCATTGCTCCCCAAACCCCGTCAATGCGATTGCACCGGGTGAGATCGAGACGTCGATCCTGTCTGCCGGGACCGAACTGATCGTCGATCAGCAGATCCCCATGCACCGCTTGGGCAAGCCGGAAGAAGTCGCATCCCTGGTGCATTTCCTCTGCACCCGAGGCGCGTCGTACATCAACGGTTCGGAGATTCATGTCAACGGTGGTCAGCACGTCTGAAATAATCTGGAAATCCCGGCCGGAAACTTCCATCATTCGGGCCGGGCATCCGCCGCAGATGAGCGATCAATGAGCAACCCCTACCCTATTCAAACCCTCAATCACTCTTACCTGGGCAGTGGCATCTACGAGTTGCTGCGCGAGGCACTGATCACCGGGCGTTTCCAGCCCGATGACCGCCTGCGCATCCGCGACCTGGCCGAACAACTGGGCACCAGCGTCACACCGGTGCGCGACGCGATCCTGCAACTGGCCAAGGAACAGGCGCTGATCCTCAAGACCCCGCGTGACATCCGCGTACCCATCCTCACCGCCGCGCAATACGGCGAGATCCGCAGCATCCGCCTGGCGCTTGAAGGCCTGGCTGCGGAGACGGCCGCCGCGCTGGTGACCGACAGCGAACTCGCAGACCTGCAAGCCTGCATCGAAAACAACATCGCCGCGATCAACGCCCAGGACTTGCAAGCCGCTCTCAAGTGCAATCAGCAATTTCACTACGCGCTGACCACCATCGCGCGCATGCCGGTGCTGGCGGGTTTGCTCGATAGCCTGTGGATGCGCACCGGCCCACTGATCGCCCGTGCCTATGGCAACTTCAACGAGCGCATGGCCATCGACCATCACTGGGAAGTGCTCGACGCACTCAAGCGCCGCGATGGCGCGGCGGCACGGGCGGCCATCTGCCGTGACATTCTCGATGGCAACGAGAAGATGCTCGAGTACATCGAGATGGCGCAGGCGGACTGATTGGCAGTCAATTCGACTGTTGACGAAACATAGATGACCAGTTAGTTTATTAAAACTTTCTCATCACTGGATGTCTCTGTCATGGCTCGCCCGGTCAACCTCGAAGTCAGATCCCGTTTGCTGTCGATTGGCCGCCAGGTGGTTCACAACCGTGGCTTCAACGGCTGCGGCGTCCAGGACATCACCGCCGCTGCCGAGATTCCCAAGGGCTCTTTCTACAACTACTTCGCCAGCAAGGAAGACTTCGCGGCAGAGATCCTCGAGGAATACTGGACCTCGATCGAAACCCGCCACGGGCCGATCTTCTACGACGCCCGGGTCAAGCCGCTGGAGCGCATCGGCCAGTTCTTCCAGGCCCTGGTGCTCGAGCACGGCGAGCATGAATACAGCCTGGGTTGCCTGATTGGCAACCTGTCCCTGGAAATGTCCAATGGCAGCGAACAAACCCGCAAGCGTCTGGCCGATGTGCTGGCGCGCTGGGAAGGTTTGCTCGCGAGCTGCCTGCGTGAAGCGCAGCAGCGCCGCGAACTCTCTGAAACTCACGACGCCGAAGCGCTGGCCAGTGTCATCGTCGAAGGCTGGGAAGGTGCGGTCATGCGCGGCAAGGTCCTGCGCGACGGTGCACCTCTGCAGCGTTTCGTATCGATGGTCTTGCCTCGGCTATTGGAGTGAGTTTTTTTTCCTCATTAATAAGACGACTGGTCATTTATATAAAGCAACATTCACGTCTCATCCACGCAAGCACCCAAGAGGTAAATCGTCATGAGCCATCTGTACGCCGACCCCGCCGAACCCGCACTGCCTGCCACTGGTTTCAAGCTCGACCTGAGCAAAGCCGCCCTGGTGGTCATCGACCCACAGAACGACTTCCTCAGCCCTGCCGGCGCCAGTTGGGCGGTGTTCGGTGAGAGCATCGTCGAGAACAACACCGTCGAAAACCTGGAAAAACTGTTCAAGGCCTTCAAGGCTCACGACCTGCCCGTGGCCGTGTCGCCACACTATTACTACCCGCACGACCACGACTGGCATTTTGGCGGTCCGCTGGAAAAGGTCATGCACAGCATCTGCATGTTCGATCGCAAGGGACCGAACACCCTGGAAAACTTCGAAGGCTCCGGCGCCGATTTCCTCGAGATCTACAAGCCGTACATTCTCGACGGCGAGACCATCATCGCCTCGCCGCACAAGGTCTACGGCCCGGAAACCAACGACCTGGCGCTGCAATTGCGCAAGAAAGGCGTGTCGCAGATCATCCTCGCCGGCATGGCGGCCAACCTTTGCGTGGAATCACACCTGCGCGAACTGCTCGAACAGGGCTTTGAAATAGTCGTGGTACGCGACGCCACCGCCGGCCCGCGCCTGCCGGATGGCGACGGCTACCTGGCGGCCATCATCAATTACCGCTTCCTCGCCCACGGGCTGTGGACCACCGAAGAGACTATCGCGCAACTGCAACCGGCTTGATCGTGCCCGAGCGGCCGGGCATCGCGCCCCCCCGCTCTTTCTCGAGAACCCCCGATGAAAATCCCCGCCCGTTATGAGCATTTCGTTTTCGGCGTCGTTCAATCCGGCCTGACCTGCGCGGTCGCGGCCGCCATCGCCACCACACCCCATGCGCTCGACCTGGCCTTTGCCGGCCGCTGGTTGAACGCGTGGGCGCTGTCGTGGGTATCGATGTTGCCGGTGGTGGTGCTGGCGGCGCCGATGATTCGGCGCGTGGTGAGGCGGATGACGGTGGGCTGAATGACTTGGCTATGACTCACCCAACACACCGCCATCGCGAGCATGCTCGCTCCTACCGGGGGCTTCGGGGCTGCTCGCGACAGGCGCGCAAGCCCGCACCCGACGCACGAAATACTGTGCCCGTTCGCATTTTCGCAATAAACCACTTTTCATCCGCGCATTTGTAGCCGCTTCGTTCACGGACAAGCCGGTACATTAGACCTCCATGGTCCCGCAGAGCGACCGACAACAAAACCTACAGCTCGCCCAAGAAAATCTGCCAACCATTCGGAGTCTTTCCATGAGCACATTGCGCACTACAGCTTTCCAACTCGCGAGTCTGGCCCTGTTCATCGGTAGCGCCACCCAGGCCATGGCCGAGGACATCACGTTCGTATCCCAGGGCGGTGCTTATCAGGAAGCCCAGAGCAAGGCGATCCTGGAGCCTGCGGCGAAAAAGCTCGGTCTGACGCTCAAACAGGACAGCTCGCCCAAGGCCTACCCGATCATCAAGACCCAGGTCGAGAGCGGCAAGGTCACCTGGGACGTGGTGGACCTGCCCACTGGCGACTGCATCCGTGGCGAAGCCGAAGGGCTGTTCGAGAAGCTCGACCTTGCGCTGATTCCCAATGCCGCGCAAATACCCGACAGCCTCAAGGACGAATACAGCGTCGGCTACATCAGCTACTCCACGGTGCTGGCGTATCGCACGGACGCGTTCAAAGGCGCGGACGTACCCAAGACCTGGGCCGACTTCTGGGACACCAAAAAATACCCGGGCCAGCGCTCCCTACGTAACCTGCCACGTCCAACCCTGGAAATCGCGCTGCTGGCCGATGGCGTGCCGATGGACAAGCTCTATCCGCTGGACGTCGATCGCGCCTTCCGCAAGCTTGAGCAGATCAAGCCCGACATCGCCACCTGGTGGACGTCCGGCGGGCAGTCGGCGCAGCTGATCAGCGACGGCGAAGTGGACATGATCCAGGCCTGGAACGGCCGTATCACCGCCGTACAGGGGTCGCCTCAGAAAACGGAAAATAAAGCACGCTAAGCCGGTTGCAGCGGTCGTAGCGGCCTGAACTTGCCCGCGCCGATCTTGGCGCTGCTGCGCCAGAGGTAATCGCCGGTGAGGTTGATGTGCTCCCAACCGAGCGGCGACAGGTACTGCAACAGCGCGTCATCAACGGCATGGCCGTTGCCACGCAGCGCGTGCGCAGCCCGTTCCAGATAGACCGTGTTCCACAACACGACGGCAGCCGTTACCAGATTGAGGCCGCTAGCCCGGTAGCGCTGTTGGCGCTGATGGAAAATTGACCCACCCTGCCGATTGAAATTTGACCCAGGGCGGATTGCTGATTTTGTTACCAGCAACTGTGGATAAGTCTACCAGCGCAGCTGCTGTTGCCCCCACTCCTTCGCTAGCCCAGTTCAGTTGTTTAAGACCTGCCACACGCAGCCATGTAGCAGGCCGTCGTCGCCATGAAATCAGAACGGCTCATCGTCCTCCGGTTCCTGGCCGCCCTTACGCTTTCGCTCCCGTGATTTGATCTTGGCCTGGGCCGCCAAGCTGCTGTGTTGCAGGCGATAGGACTCGTTACCGGTTTCGACGATGTGGCAGTGGTGGGTCAGCCGATCCAGCAGGGCGGTGGTCATCTTGGCGTCGCCGAACACGCTCGACCATTCGGCGAAGCTCAGGTTGGTGGTGATCACCACGCTGGTGTGCTCGTACAGTTTGGACAGCAGGTGAAATAACAGCGCGCCACCGGCCTGACTGAAGGGCAGATACCCCAGCTCGTCGAGGATGACCAGATCCATGCGCAGCAGTGCCTGAGCGATCCGCCCGGCTTTGCCGTCGTGTTTTTCGCGCTCCAGCAGATTGACCAGATCGACCGTGGAGTAGAAGCGCACGCGCTTGCCATGCCGGGTGATGCCGGACACGGCCAGTGCGGTGGCCAGGTGGGTTTTGCCGGTGCCTGGGCCGCCGATCAGCACCACGTTCTGCGCGGTGTCGGTAAAGCTCAGATTGGCCAGCTCGCTGATCAAGCGAGCGTCGGCGCTGGAGGCGCTGAAGTCGAAGCCGGCCAGATCGCGGTGCATCGGCAGCTTGGCCATGTTCATCTGGTGGCTCACCGAGCGCATGGCACGATCCGTGTGCTCCTGTTCCAGCAGGTGTTCAAGCAACCACTTGGACGAGGCTGTGTTCGACTCACCCTGCACAGTTAACTCCGCCCAGGCAGTGGCCATGCCGTGCAGGCGCAGTTCCTTGAGTTCCGCCATCAAATCACGCATGACCGATCTCCTCGGTCTGGCCACGCAGGCGGTCGTAGCGCGCCGTGTTGGCGACGGGGGCTTCCTTGAGCGACAAGTGGGTTTCGACGCTGGGCGGCGGTTCGGATGCTGTCAGCCGTGCCACGACATTGAGGATGTGTTCGGCGCTCAGGCTGCCGCTCTCCAGTACCAGCTCAACGGCTACCAGCACGGCATCGAGCCCAGCCACTGGTGCGGCAGCCAAGACTTGCACCATGATCCGATCACCGCCGGCATGACGTTTCAGTCCGTGCTTGAGCTGACGCAGCGGCGCTGGCAGATCAGCAAAGGGCGCTCCGTTGCGCAGCGCGCCGGGCTTGCGCTCAATCAGCGGGATGTAGTGCTGCCAGTCGTAGCTGACCTGGTCGCGATCCAGCAAACGCGCATGGCTGGCAATCAGCGCATCATCGGCCACCACCTCGATGCGGGTCGGATACAAACGGCTGCTGACCCACTTACCGGCGTACTCACAAGGCACCGAGTAGCGGTTACGCCCGACGCTGACCAGGCAGGTACTGGAAACCCGCGCAGGCCGTTCGACGTAACCGTCGAAGGCCGCGGGCATAGGCATCAGTTCGGCGCGCTCCAACTCCAGCACCTCGGCCACACTGAGCCCGCTGTATTGCGGGTGCGTCAGCTCGTTCCAAAGCGCGCGGCAGCGCTGGCCCAGCCAGGCATTGAGTTCCTCGAAGGAGTGAAAATGGCAGTCCTGGGCGTCTAGCCAGATGCGCCTGCGGCTGTCTTGCACGTTCTTTTCAACGATGCCCTTTTCCCAACCAGCGGCGACGTTGCAGAAGTCTGGATCGAACAGGTAGTGCGCGCACATCACCGCAAAACGCGCATTCACCGTGCGGCCTTTGCCCTTATTGACCCTGTCGACGGCGGTCTTCATGTTGTCGTAGATGCCTCGGCGCGGCACGCCGCCAAAGGCGCCGAACGAGCGTGTATGGGCGTCGAATAACATCTCATGGCCCTGGCTCGGATACGCCACCAGCCAGAACGCACGGCTGGCACACAGCTTCAGATGTGCCACCTGCATACGCCGGTAAATGCCGCCGACCAGCAAGCCTTCCTCGCTCCAGTCAAACTGAAACGCCTCGCCAAAAGCAAAGGTCAGCGGCACAAAGGCCTGCGACGCCTTGCCCTGTCCCCCTCGCCAGGCACGGATAAACGCGGTGAGCTGGCTGTAGCCACCGTCATAACCTTCGGCTTTGATTTGCGCCAACAGCGCCTTGGCACTGCGCCGCTGTTGCTTGGGCCGCAGCGAATCGGCTTTTAGCGCCTGCTCCAGCGTGGCGTGAAAAGGGCTGAGTTTGTTGAAGATCGCGCGGCGTTGGTAGACCGGCGGCTTGGCCTCAGGTGCTCTGACCCACTTGCGAATCGTGTTGCGCGCCAACCCGGTGCGCTTGGCTATCTCATGCAGCGACAGCTTGTCGCGGAAATACATCCGGCGAATTTTGCCCATCATTTCCATACTGATCACCCTGTGTTCTCCTGCTCAAAAATTGAGCAGAAGCAGTTGAACACCTGGGTCAGTTTTCAGTCGGCAGAACAGCCTCTACTGGGTCAGTTTTCGGTCAGCGGCAACACACTGTGCTCAGGGGCTGAGCAATGTGCTGGCCTTGATGGCTAAAAGCCTCAGTGCCGTACGCTCAGGCCGTAGCTTTGCGCGCCAACGCAAACGCGCAGCCAGCCGAGGTTGTGAGGGCTACAAACCGACGCGCTGAAGAAACACCACCGCCCAACCTCCGTGCAAAAAAAAGCTGGCCACAAGCGGTCGGCATAGGCTCGTCCGGAGAACGAGAAATCTCGCCTAGACAGCCGGAACAGACGATGATCACATCACCGCCAGCCCAGTTAGACCGCCTGATTGAGCGGCAGAGGCCTGGTCATCGCCCGACGGCCATGGCGGCTGGCTGCTTCGGGGGGCTTGCCTTGGGCAGGGCTGCAGCTTAGGTTGATGACATTGTGTTCGCTACAGGCACTGAACGACAACGCAGATGGTATGGTCTGTGCGTTCTGACTCGTCAAGGATCGGCCAATGGATCGTTTGTCTAATTTGCTCTCGCGGTTCGGCGTGCGGGCCAATCTGTTCTATGACGGCGACCTATGCGGCTCTGCATCTTACGATGGCGCCGAGCGGCGAGGTTATATCCATCTGCTTCAGGCCGGCAGCGTGACGTTGCTTGGTCCCGATCGCAAGGATTTGCAGCTCACTCGCCCTAGCTTGATTTTTATGCCACGCCCCGCCAAGCATCAATTGTTTGCGGGTGAGTCCGATGGCGCAAAGTTGTTGTGTGCTTCCATGGAGTTTGAGGGCGGAATTGATAATCCTTTGTCGGCTTCATTACCGGACTGTTTGGTGCTCGCACTCGATGATCTGCCCATGCTGGCAGACACGTTGGAGTGGATGTTTGCCGAGGCGGCAAATGTGCATTGTGGAAGGGAAGCCGCGCTTGAGCGCTTATTTGAGCTCCTAATCATTCTGTTGCTCCGTTACCTGCTCGATCATCACCAGTTGCGCACCGGAATGATGGCTGGACTGGCCGACATGCGGCTTGCCCGATCGCTTTTACAGATGCACAACTCCCCGGAACATGCCTGGTCAATAGCAGAGCTGGCCAGTGAGTCAAATATGTCACGCGCTGCGTATGCCGTGCATTTCAAGAGTGTCATCGGACAGACGCCTGCTGATTATTTGTTGAGTTGGCGAGTTAGCCTGGCTCAGAAGCTGATGCGAGAAGGGCGCTCGATTACGCTGATTGCAGCTCAAGTCGGCTACGAAAGTCCTTCGGCGCTGTCTCGCGCATTTAGACGCAAGACGGGGTTGAGCCCTCGTGACTGGTTGAAAGATCTGGCGGGGGAAAATGATGGCAAAAAGGCCTAAGGCATTACTGCCTTAAGCCATTGAAAAAATTATGCATTAATTTTACGTTTTTCCAGTTCAACCAGCGAATGGCCTGCCACAAATATCGAAACAGCAAGCAACCCTAAGTCTTTAAGCAGAAACTGACCTGGCGCAACGGAAATCGCCGGAAACCCTAAACTAGGCTCAATGACGCCCGGAGTGGAAAACATAAAGCTAAGGGTTGTGAAGAACAGGCCTGCAGACAGAGCGCCTCCTACCACGGATAGTTTGGGCGACAGCATGCGGCCTGCGATCAGAGTGCCGATCGAAATCTCTAGTATGCCGAGCAGGCTGGAGAACATGTCGACCGAAAAAATGCTATACACCCATCCCAAAAGCGGGCTGTTGCTCACCAGTGGAACCAGGCCCTCGGCCTCGTAGTGGGTAAATTTCATGCCGCCGAACCAGAAGTAAATAATAGCGAGAGCCAAGTACGCGCCATAGATACCTAGCCCCATAGTTTTGGTTCCAAGCGTTAAGTGGGCCTGTACGCTGGACTTCGAGTTTTCAATGCCTATGGTTTTCATGTCTGAGCTTCCAGTAGTGAGTGAGAGTGTGTTGGCTGCCGAACGCCGTATGCGTTGGCGATGAGATGATTATGGCTGGCATCTCTAATCAAGAGGCATCAGAAAGTATTGATTTCAGTGCAGATCGTCTTGGGCGGTGCAATTCGCGATGAAGGGGGTCGCCTCAGAAAACGGAAAATAAAGCACGCTAAGCCGGTTGCAGCGGTCGTAGCGGCCTGAACTTGCCCGCGCCGATCTTGGCGCTGCTGCGCCAGAGGTAATCGCCGGTGAGGTTGATGTGCTCCCAACCGAGCGGCGACAGGTACTGCAACAGCGCGTCATCAACGGCATGGCCGTTGCCACGCAGCGCGTGCGCAGCCCGTTCCAGATAGACCGTGTTCCACAACACGACGGCAGCCGTTACCAGATTGAGGCCGCTAGCCCGGTAGCGCTGCTGCTCGAAACTGCGGTCGCGGATTTCACCCAGGCGGTTGAAAAACACTGCCCTGGCCAGCGCATTGCGCGCCTCGCCCTTGTTCAGGCCGGCATGCACGCGGCGGCGCAGTTCCACGCTTTGCAGCCAGTCCAGGATGAACAGCGTGCGCTCGATGCGGCCCAGCTCGCGGAGCGCCACGGCCAGGCCGTTCTGGCGTGGGTAGCTGCCGAGCTTTCGGAGCATCAGGGAGGCCGTCACCGTGCCCTGCTTGATCGAGGTGGCCAGCCGCAGGATTTCGTCCCAATGGGCGCGGACGTGCTTGATGTTGAGCGTGCCGCCGATCATGGGTTTCAGCGCGTCATAGGCGGCGTCGCCCTTCGGGATGTAGAGCTTGGTGTCGCCCAGGTCGCGGATGCGCGGCGCGAAGCGGAAGCCCAGGAGGTGCATCAGGGCGAAGACGTGATCGGTGAAGCCCGCCGTGTCGGTGTAATGCTCCTCGATCCGCAAGTCGGACTCGTGGTACAGCAGGCCGTCGAGCACGTAGGTCGAATCGCGCACGCCGACGTTCACGACCTTGGTGTGAAATGGCGCGTACTGGTCAGAAATGTGGGTGTAGAACGTCCGCCCTGGGCTGCTCCCGTATTTCGGGTTGATGTGGCCGGTGCTCTCGGCCTTGCTGCCGGTGCGGAAGTTCTGGCCGTCCGACGATGAGGTGGTGCCGTCGCCCCAGTGCTCGGCGAAGGGATGGCGGAACTGTGCGTTGACCAGATCGGCCAGCGCCGCCCCGTAGGTTTCGTCGCGGATGTGCCAGGCTTGCAGCCAAGCCAGCTTGGCGTAGGTCGTGCCGGGGCAAGACTCCGCCATCTTGGTCAGGCCCAGGTTGATCGCGTCGGCGAGGATCGTGGTCAGCAACAGGTTCTTGTCTTTGGCCGGGTCGCCCGATTTCAGATGCGCGAAATGCCGAGTGAAGCCCGTCCATTCGTCCACCTCCAGCAGCAGTTCGGTGATCTTGACGTGCGGCAGGATCATTGCCGTCTGGTCGATCAGCGCTTGGGCGGTGTCGGGTACCGCCGCGTCGAGCGGCGTGATCTTCAAGCCTGACTCGGTGATGATGGCGTCCGGCAGCTCGTTGGCCGTCGCCATACGGTTGACGGTGGCAAGCTGTGTTTCCAGCAGCGTCAGCCGGTCGTTCAGGTACCGGTTGCAGTCGGTGGCCACGGCCAGCGGCAATTCGCTGGCCTGCTTGAGGCTGGCGAATTTCGCGGGCGGCACCAGGTAGTCCTCGAAGTCCTTGAACTGGCGCGACCCCTGCACCCAGATGTCGCCGGAACGCAACGCGTTCTTCATCTCCGACAGCGCGCATAGTTCGTAGTAGCGCCGGTCGATGCCGGTGTCGGTCATGACCAGCTTCTGCCAGCGCGGCTTGATGAACTCGGTCGGCGCGTCGGCGGGCACCTTGCGGGCGTTGTCGCTGTTCATGCCGCGCAGCACCTCGATGGCGTCGAGCACGTCCTTCGCGGCGGGAGCGGCCCGCAGCTTGAGCACGGCAAGGAATTCCGGCGCGTAGCGGCGCAGCGTGGCGTAGCTTTCGCCGATGCGGTGCAGGAAATCGAAGTCCTCGGGCTGCGCAAGCTTCTGCGCTTCGGTGACGCTCTCGGCGAAGGCATCCCAGGACATGACGGCCTCGATGGCGGCGAACGGATCGCGGCCCGCCTGCTTGGCCTCGATCAGCGCCTGGCCGATGCGGCCGAACAACCGCACCTTGGCGTTGATCGCCTTGCCGGACGCCTGGAATTGCTGCTGATGCTTGTTCTTGGCGGCGTTGAACAGCTTGCCCAGGATGCGGTCGTGCAGGTCGATGATTTCGTCGGTGACGGTGGCCATGCCCTCGATGGCAAGCGCCACCAGGGTGGCATAGCGTCGCTGCGCCTCGAACTTGGCCAGGTCGGCGGGCGTCATCTGGCCACCCTCACGGGCGATCTTGAGCAGGCGGTTCTGGTGCACCGACCGCTCGATGCCAGAAGGCAGGTCGAGCGCCTGCCACGCTTTGAGGCGTTCGATGTGTTCCAGCATGTGCCGCGAATTCGGTTTGACGGGCGATTGGCGCAGCCAGGCCAGCCAGGTCGTTTTGCCGTTGTCCCGACGCTTGAGCAGATCGTCGAGGCGGCGGCGATGCGCGTCCGACAGCGGTTCGGCCAAGGCATCGTAGATGCGCCGGTTGGCGCGGGTGATTGCTTCGGCGCTCGCCCGCTCGACGGCGTTGAGGGCAGGCAGAATGACCGACTGCTGCCGCAGGTGCTCGATCAAGGTGCTGGCCAGCACGATGCCCTTGTCGGTCTGCAAGGCCATCTCGGTCAGCAACTGGACGGCCTGCCGGTAGTGGCCCATGGTAAAGGGCTGGAAGCCGAACACCGTTTGCAGTTCGACCAGGTGCTCGCGCCGGGTCTGCTCCCGCTGCCCGTATTCGTCCCAGCTTTCGACGCTGACCTTGAGCTGGTCGGCGACCAGTTTCAACAAGGGCGGAAACGGCGGCTCATCGACGCCCAGGATGACACCAGGAAAGCGCAGGTAACAGAGCTGCACGGCGAAGCCCAGCCGGTTGGCCGGGCCGCGCCGCTGCCGGATGATGGAGAGGTCGGTTTCGCTGAACGTGTAGTGACGGATCAACTCATCCTTGGTGTCCGGCAACGCCAGCAGGCTTTCGCGCTCGGCGGCGGACAGGATTGAACGACGTGGCATATTTACTGATCCGTTCTCAAGTATTGATACAGGGTTTCGCGACTGATTCCGAATTCACGAGCCAGCTTGGTCTTTTGCTCGCCAGCCTCGACACGTTGGCGCAGTTCGGCAATACGCTCAGACGACAGGGATTTCTTCCTGCCACGGTAGGCCCCGCGCTGCTTGGCGAGCGCGATGCCCTCGCGCTGCCGCTCGCGGATCAAGGCGCGTTCGAACTCGGCGAACGCGCCCATTACCGACAGCATCAGGTTCGCCATCGGCGAGTCCTCGCCGGTGAAGGTCAAATGCTCCTTAAGGAACTCGATGCGTACGCCGCGCTGGGTGAGGCCCTGCACCAGGCGGCGCAGGTCGTCGAGGTTGCGCGCCAGACGATCCATGCTGTGCACCACGACCGTGTCGCCTTCGCGCACGAAGGCGAGCAGCCGTTCCAGTTCGGGCCGCCGTGTGTCCTTGCCCGACGCCTTGTCGGTGAACACTTTATCCACCTGGATCTGTTCGAGCTGCCGTTCTGGGTTCTGGTCGAAGCTGCTGACGCGGACGTAACCGATGCGCTGACCGTGCAAGGTATCCTCCTGAGGGAAATGTGTCAGGAAGAAATCTATGACCCTTGACGGCGTATGTCAATCAATTCGGAAGGCAACTCTATTCTGACGATTTAGCGCCGGATGGTCTGACGCCAAGTTAGGGTATACCTCAAATTGACACTGCGTATTCCAGAGAACGTGATGACGGAAGGTTGAACCTTCCGTCATAGCGCATCTGGTTTGGCCTCCCGTCAGCCAACCACGGGAAACACTGACTCGATCATTGGAGAATGGTCAGCTTGGCCTTGAGATCAATGGCTCTCGCGAAGTTGTGGTAATTCGGCGATGTTCGCTGCACCTGCGCGTGCAATGCTTTCAGCGCCGCCGAATCCGCCGACGACTCCATTTCGACCTCATACTCGACCTGGTCGTACCCTGGATTGATCCCAGGATCGATTCCAAGAAAACCTCTCAGATCGAGGCTTCCCTTCGTGCGGATAGTCAGCGATTGCAACTCGATGTTCATTGCCGCCGCATTTGCCGCGTAGGTTGCAGTCATGCATGCGTTCAACGCAGCCAGGATCAATTCTTGTGGATTAGCGGCCGTGTCGGTACCGAGCAATTCTGCCGGTTCGTCCGCGTCGATGACAAAGCCGCGCGCCAAGGCCGTGTCACCTAGTACGAGCGGCATGGTTCGCGCACGCGTCCGGGTGCCACCCTCCCAGGTTGTCACGACGCCGAACGTCGCGATGCCTGCGGCGGGCTTTGCTGCGACCTGATCTGCAAACTCACGCAATGCGCCGACGTTGATCCCGTTGCCGGGAGTTCCTTTAATGTTTGTGTTCATTTCTCGTTCCCCCATTATGTGTTACGCCCGGCCATCACGCCGCCGTCAACGTCCCAGATTGCGCCCGTCACCCATGCTGCCTTGTCCGACAACAGGAAGAGGATGACCTCGGCGACGTCTTGTGGCGTCCCAACCCTGCCGATTGGGTGGAAGCTGTTGAATCCCTGTAAGGCGCCATGAACCTCGGCCTTGGGTATGAATCCCTCGTAAATCGGCGTTTCGACAACCGCCGGAGAAACGGCATTGACCCTGATTTGTTTGGATGCCAGCTCCATCGCAAGGTGCTGGGTCAGCGAATGCAAACCTGCTTTTGCCATCGAATACGCGGACGACGGCGTAGCCGCAATCGCCTGCTTGCCCCACATCGAGCCGATGTTCACAATGGCGCCGGGACGCTCGCTGGCCACGAGATTGGCCACGACTTTTTGTGTGATGAAGAAGAACGCTTTATTCAACGTCAAATATTGTTCGTAATCACTTTCCGTGTGCTCAAGAAACGCCTTCGGGAAGAACACCCCAGCCGCGTTGACCAGAAGATTGATGTCCTTGTGGTGTTCATCGATGGTATGCAGGAGTCGCTTCACATCTTCGGCTCGCGAGAGATCGGCAGTCAGGGCGGTCACGGTGCCCAACGACGACAGCGCCTTGCGGGCCTCTTCGGCCTTGTCTTCACGGTGACCGACGATGACGACGCTTCCGCCTTGCTCAAGAACCATGCGGGCAGTTTGCAGTCCCATCCCGCTAGTGCCGCCGATGACCAACAACTTCTTGCCATTAAATTCAGTACTCATAATAATCTCCTTAACTACCAACTAAATGGTAGGGTTGTGTTGCAAAAAAAGTGCCGACCTCAGGTCAACACGGTGGAAAGAAAAGTGTTTCCAACTTCGGCCGGTCCGCGTGACGACCGCATGCCACGGCCCACCATCATCGAGCCTTCCAACGCGCACAAGAATGCCTCTGCGAGAGCCTCTGGGGTGGAATTCGAGGTGATCAGCGCGGCACGCTGACCATCGGCAACGACAAGAGTCAACCAGTCGAGATTGACTTTAAAGAATCGCTCGACCTCGCTCACAACGGCGTCCGGCAGCGAGTCCGACTCGGCACCCAACATGCCGCAGACACAAAGGCGCCGGTCCTTGGCGAAGGTGCGTTCGAAAAGTGCCGCATACGCAGTTAGCCTGTCAGGCGCTTTCGCATGCTGCCCTTCGATGCTCAGCAACTCCTCACGAAACCGGTGCGTGTAGCGCTGTGCGACCACGGCCACGAGTTCACCCTTCTTGGGAAAGTGGTGGTGGATACTTGGTTTTTTGATGCCTACCAACTGGGCCACGTCGTCGTATGAGAAGCCGTTGTAGCCGTGCTGCTGTACCAACCCTTCAGCGGCATCGACCACCCGCTCGGCGGTCGGCGAGATTTCGGAGAAATGCTTCATGCAAGCGCCTCATTTGATTCGGCGACTGGCAGGTGGCCTGTCTTGACCAGGATGGTGCAGCCTGTATTGCTGAAGGGACGGTGAGCACTCAAATGCGGACTGCGCATCCATGTGCCGGTAGGGTAGCTTCCGAACTCATCCTCAAAGACGCCTTCCAACACATAGATTTCTTCACCGCCGTAGTGACGATGCGAATTGAATCGTGTCCCCGGGGCCCAGCGCACCAAAGCCGTATGTTGTGTGTCGAACTCAGAAAGTGGCATCACCGACAGACCCGGCACGAGGCCTGGAAACCAGGGGCCGTTACGGGTGTCGACCACGGTGCGTTGGCTGTCGGCTAGATCAAGATGGCGCAGCTTGACGAACAACGTGCAACCCGTCGCGGAGCTCGGTGCATGCGAAGAACCTGGTGGATTCTTGATGTAAGTCCCAGGCCCGAAGGTCCCGGATTCGTCGCTGAATTCGCCGTCCAGGACCAGAATCTCCTCGCCCAAGTCGTGCTTATGATTTTCAAAAGCGGAGCCCGGCGCGTATCGCACGATCGAGGTGGCACGCGCCACTTCGTCGCCATCACGCTCCAGTAACTGGCGTTGAATCCCGGTCGCTGGCGAATCGACCCACTGTAAGCTTGAAGGCTCGACGACAACACGCTGCGAAAGATCTGAATTGAGTTTCATGGCTTTATTTCATCTACCGACTAATTGGTAGGTAAGTTATAAGATCCCGATTTGTTTGTCAAATAGCTTTCGCCATTTTCTTTCATCCATTGAAAAAACAATGAATTGGTTACAAGAACTCGCGAAGCTTAGCGTACGATTTTTTCCGAATTCTCTATCGTCCCCAGCAACAGGCTACCGCCACTGAGCAGGAAGGTGATCAGGCCGGACTCGAACCAGTCCAGACGATTGCCTTGCAGCACACCGATGACCAGCATGCAGATCGCCGGGAAGCCCAGCAGCAGGCCGCGCCAGTTGAATTGCTTGAAGCGCTCCAGGCGCAGCGGGTCCTGCGGTAACCCGTAGGCCACGGCGGCCATCGCCAACAGGCACGGCGCGACGATTTGCCAGAACGCCCACTGCCAGCCGACGTATTCAGTCCACAGCGCCGCCAGCGGCGTGCCCAGGCTCGGGCCGAAGGTGGCGGTAAGTGCGTAACCGGCCAGGCCGTACAGCTTGACGTTGGCCGGCAGAAAACGCAGCGCCACGGTCATCAGCATCGGCGGCAGCGCTCCACCGGCCAGGCCTTGCAGGGTGCGCAGCGCCAGCAGGCTTTGGTAGTTCGGCGCGAGCGGGCACAGCACTCCAAGCAAAGTGAACAACCCGATGGCCCACAAGGTGAAGCGCCGCAGGGAAAAGGTCACCGAGCACCAGGGTGCAAAGGCCATGGCCGACACGGAGGTGGCGGTATACGCGGCGACCAGCCAGGTGCCTTCATCAAACCCGATGGCGAGCGCGCCACGGATGTCGGCGAGGGCAATCTTGGTGACCATCTCGTTGAGACCGGACACCAGCACCGCCAGCAACACGCCGACCAGGCCGATGATGATGCGCGGACCGAATACGGGCGGGGCGATGGCGGTGGGTTGGGCTGCGGCCGCAAGGGTGGGAGCAGCGAGGGACGTCATGAACAGGTAACTCGGCGTAGGGAATACCCGAGCAGTTTAATCAGGCTAACACATGACAAAAAGTTACTTATCGGCAGCTTATAAGTGCGCCAAACGCAATCTCGAACCCGGCCAAAAACCCCAGGTGGGAGGGGGCTTGCCCCTGATGCTTTCTGACAGCCACAGTTTTTTCCATCTTCACACCGCTATCGGGGGCAAGCCCCCTCCCACATTTTGACCCTGCATGATTTAGAGGTCAGGAGGGTTGAGCTTCCAGCCAGGTGGCGTGGCAACTTTCACGCAGGGTCTCGCGCAGCCATTTGTGCGCCGGGTCGTTGTCGAAGCGCGGGTGCCAGGACTGGGCCAACACCAGTGTCGGCAAGGAGATGGGCAGCGGGAACGCGCGCAGGGGCAGCTTCAGCCGGTTGGCGCTGTAGAGCGCTTCCTTGGGCACCGGCAGAAGCAGGTCGGAGTCGGGCAGCATAAACATTGCGCCGTGAAACCCCGGTGCGATCATCGCCACGCGGCGCTCCAAGCCCTGGGCATTGAGGGCCGTATCGATCGGCCCACGGGCGATGCCGCGCCGCGAGATGCTGATGTGGGAATAGCTGGCGAAGCGGGCGGCGGTGATTTCTTTATCGAACAAGGGATGATCTTGCCGCGCCAGGCCGACAAAGGTGGTGGAGAACAGATTTTGTACTTTCACTTCAGGGCTGGCGGGCATGGTGTTGCTCACACGCAGGTCCAGTCGACCTTCGCGCAGCGCTTCGTCGTCGGTGTCGCCTTCGGGCACGAAACACAGCTCGCACAGCGGTGCGACGCGCTCCATGGTGTCGAACAGCCGCCCGCCGTACACACCGATAAAGAAGTCATTGGCTCGTACGCTGAAGCGCCGGCGCAAGGTACTCAGGTCCACTTGGTCGGCCGAGCGAAACAACAGCGCTGCCTGCTCGACCACATTGCGCACCTGCTCTTGCAACTGCAGGGCCTTGGGGGTCGGCACCAGGCCACGCCCGGCGCGCACCAGGATCGGGTCGCCCACCGCTTCACGTATGCGCGTGAGAGTACGGCTCATGGCCGCCGGGCTGAGGTTCATGCGGCGCGCGGCGCCGACCACACTGCCCTCGTCGAGCAAAGCGTCGAGGGCGACCAGTAGGTTCATATCCGGTAGTTGCATGCCAAGCACTCGTATGCGGTAAGGAGTGAACTGGGCGCAATCGTATCAGGGTGGATCTATCAGCGCTGCATGCCCCAGCGCTTGACCGTCAGCCGTTCGACGGTATCGAACACCAGGTTCTCCACCAGCAGGCCGATGAGGATCACCACCGCCAACCCGGCGAATACTTTGTCGGTGTACAGCTCGTTGCGATTCTGAAAGATGTACCAGCCTAGCCCGCCCTTGCCGCTGGTGGCGCCGAACACCAATTCGGCAGCGATCAGCGTGCGCCAGGCAAAAGCCCAGCCGATTTTCAGGCCCGCCAGAATCGATGGCAGCGCCGCCGGGATCAGAATAAACAGCACAAAGCGGATACCTTTGAGGCCATAGTTGCGTCCGGCCATGCGCAGGGTTTCGGACACGCCCAGGAACCCTGAATAGGTATTGAGCGCCAGCGCCCACAGCACCGAATGCACCAGCACAAAGATCAGGCTGTTCTGACCCAGGCCAAACCACAGCAGCGCCAGCGGCAACAGCGCAATGGCCGGCAACGGGTTGAACATGGAGGTCAGTGTGCTGAGCAGGTCGCGACCCACCTGCGTCGACACCGCGAGTGTGGTCAGGGCGAACGCCAGTACGATACCGATCAGGTAGCCCTTGATCAGCACCACCAGCGAGATGCTGACTTTGCCGAGCAGTTCGCCGCTGAGCAAACCGTCGTAGAACGCGTGAAAGGTCTGCAGAAAACTCGGCAGCAGCAGGTCGTTGTCTTGATAGCGCGCAACGGCTTCCCAGAGGACAGCGAGCACGATCAGGATCAGGCCCTTACGCAACCAGCCCTGTTGCCATAGGCGCTGGCGCAGCGGCAGTTCGCGTTCCACCGGCACGCTGCGCAGCGGTCCGAGGGTGATTTCGTATTCCTGGCGCATAAATGTCCCCTTAGTACGCGATGCGGATATCGGCAAAATCCAACTCGGGTTCGGCCTCAGTGGCTTCATCGAACAACAGCCGGTGGATCCGCCGCGCCGATGCCTGGAAGTCGACACCGCCAAGGCTATGCAGGTCGTATTGATGACTGTGGATTTCCGCACGCACGCGCCCTGGGTGCGGTGACAGCAACAGAATGCGATTGCCCACCACCAGCGCCTCCTCAATGGAGTGGGTGACGAACAACAAGGTGAAGCGCACTTCCTCCCAGAGCAGCAGCAGCTCTTCCTGCATCTTGCGCCGAGTCAGGGCATCGAGGGCGGCGAAGGGTTCGTCCATCAGCAGGATTTTCGGTTGCATCGCCAGCGCACGGGCAATTGCCACGCGCGCCTTCATGCCACCGGACAGGGTGTGTGGGTAGGCATCGGCAAACGCACTAAGGCCGACCTTATCGAGGTAATGCCGTGCGCGGTCTTCGGCGTCGGCGCGCTTCAAGGTTTTCGACGCCAGCAGCGGGAACATCACGTTTTGCTTGACGGTTTTCCAGGGCGGCAACTGATCGAATTCCTGAAACACCACGATACGGTCCGGGCCCGGTTGTTCGACCTTTTGCCCTAGCAGGCGAATCTCGCCTTCACTGGGTTTGATAAACCCGGCAACGGACTTGAGCAACGTGGATTTGCCGCAGCCCGAAGGGCCGAGCAGCACGTAGCGGTCGGCCGGGTCGATCTCGAAACTGACCTGATGCGTCGCGCGCACCACGCGCTCGGCCGTGCGATATTCCAGGCTGACGTTATCCACCGCCAGTAACGGCGCGACAGGGTGCAGATTGCTGGTCGCGTGGGCTGATAACGATGCGTTCATCTCAGCTTCCTTGCAGGGGTTTGGCGTCTTGGAAAAAGTAGTCCTGCCACGATTGCGGCTTGTGCTTAATGGCGCCGACGCGATAAAGGAATTCCGCCAGCGGGTAGGTGTTTTTCGGCGTGACGCTGAATTCGAATTGCGGGTTGTCGATGATTTTGAGCAGCTCGGCACGGTCGATCTTGGCCTTGGTCACGCGCAGGTAGGTATCGGCCGCCGCTCCTTTGTCGTTCTGAGCGAACTGTGCGGCTTCGGTCAAAGCGTCGACAAATGCTTTGTAGGTCTTGGGGTTGTCGTTGCGGAATTTTTCGGTGGCGAACAGCACCGTCGGCGAGTTCGGGCCAAACAGGTCGTAGGTATTGAGCACCACATGGACATTGGGATTGGCCAGGGCCTGGTCCTGGAACGGCGGGTTGGAAAAATGCCCGGTCAACTCCGTGCCGCCGGCGATCAACGCCGCGGTGGCGTCGGGGTGCGGAACGGCGATGGTGTACTTGTCGAGGCGGTTGAAATCCTGGTCGCCCCATTGTTTGGCGGCGGCGTATTGCAGAAAGCGCGACTGCACTGACACCCCCACTGCCGGCACCGCGATACGGTCCTTGTCAGTGAAGTCGGCAATGGTCTTGATCTTGGGGTTATTGCTGACCAAGTAGTAGGGGAAGTTACCCAAGGACGCCACGGCCTTAACGTTCTGCTTGCCGTAGGTGCGATCCCAGATGGTCAACAACGGCCCGACGCCGGCTCCGGCAATGTCGATGGAGCCAGAGAGCAATGCGTCGTTGACCGCCGCGCCGCCGGACAGTTGAGTCCAGTCGACCTTGATGTCGATGCCTTCCTGCTTGCCGTATTTTTCAATCAGGTGCTGGTCGCGCACCACATTGAGCAGCAAGTAGACGATGCCGAACTGTTCGGCAATGCGAATCTCGCCCTCAGCGTGGGCCACCGCCGGCGCTGCCAGGCTGCCGGCCAGCAGGCTGATACCCAGGCCGACAGTGGCGGCCAGTCGTGCAAATGGAAGGTGTCTGGACATGGTCATGCTCCGAATCAGAAAGGCGCGTCGCCCTGGATGGTGGTGCGGAACAGCTTGCGGCGCAGATGGCTTGGGCAACCGGCGGCCAGGTGGATCAGCGAACGGTTGTCCCAGAACACCAGATCGTGAGGCTGCCATTGATGGCGGTAAAGGTTGTGCGGCAGCACGCTGTGGGCGTAGAGCTGAGCCAGCAGGTCGCGGCTTTCGTCTTCAGGCAAACCGATAATGCGAGTGGTGAAACCCTCACTGACGAACAGCGCTTTTCGGCCGTTTTCAGGGTGGGTACGCACGATGGGGTGCACCACTTCGGCGACTTGGGCCAATTGCTCGGGCGTGAGCGTAGGGCGCCAGTTGCCTTCGAATTTGGTCTCGCTGTAACGCGCGGTGTAGGAGTGCGCAGCGCTTCGGCCTTCAACAGCGTTGCGCAGATGCGCGGGCAACTGGTCCCAGGCTTTGTGCATATCCGCAAACAACGTGTCGCCGCCCTCGCAGGGGAGTTCCTGTGCGTGCAACATCGACCCCAGGCTGGGCAGTGCTTTATAGGACAGGTCCGAATGCCAGAACTTGCCGGCGTCGCCCAAGCCAATAGCCTGGCCGTTTTCGATGATGTTGGAGACGATCAGGATTTCCGGATGATTGAGCAGCAGGAACTGCTTGAGCACATGGATCTGCAGCACGCCAAAGCGACGGCTGAACGCGATGTGCTGCTCGGGTGTGATGCGCTGGTCGCGAAAGACCAGCACATGGTGATCGAGGTGCGCGCGGTGAATTCGCGCGAAATCCGTGTCGTTGATCGGGCGGGACAAGTCCAGGCCAACCACCTCGGCACCGACGCTGCCGGGCAGTGGAAGAACCTCAAATACTTGTGCATCGAGCGACGCGGGTGAAGCGGTAGAGGCGGCAGACATGGGTTCACTCCTGGCAGTCAGGAGACAAACTTTATAGGTATAAGAAATTCAATTTAAATACCGTTTACGCATAACGATATGCGTGAACGGCGCGGCAAAACGATGTAGCGCTCGCAGCGAAGCTGCTTGGACTGAGGGCGCTTCCATCCCGTTTGTAAGACGCCATAAAGGCATGCTGTGAGTGCGCGGAGCGTGGTGTTGAACTACTTACAAGCCGAAACCGTGCGTGTTTGACAAGCTTATGGGCAGTCACTAGTGTGCTTTGGATCCAATTAGCCATCAGCCATTCCAATAAGGAGGGCAGCGTAACCGTGACGCAGAAGCCTACACCTTTGAACAGCATCAAGATCAGCGGTCCGATTCCCGCCCACCTTGCTCGCTCCGTCATAGAAGAAACCTTGCGCAACGCCATCCTCGATGGGCGCCTGCCCTGCGGGACCGCCATGCGTCAGCAGGAGTTGGCCAGCCTGTTCGGGGTAAGCCGCATGCCGGTGCGCGAAGCCTTGCGCCAACTCGAAGCCCAGTCACTGCTGCATGTGGTGACTCACAAGGGCGCCGTGGTCGCTCCGTTGATCGAAGACAACTCGGCCGAAACCTATGAACTGCGGATGTTGCTGGAATCCGAAGCGCTGCGCTTGTCGATTCCTTTGCTCACCGACACCGATATCGCCGAGGCTGACGCGTTGATTTGTGCGCTGGAGCAAGAAAAAGACTACACCGAGATAGGCCGCCTGAATCGCTTGTTCCATATGACCCTTTACAGCAAAGCCCCTAACCAGCGGCTGCTCAAACTGGTGGAGCACGGGTTGAACGAAGAGGAGCGTTTCCTGCGCTTCAATCTGGAAGCCATGGGGCTGGGCGAGACGTCCCAGGAAGACCACCGGGAACTACTGAATCTGGTCGCACGCAAGAAAGTCCAGGAAAGCGTCCTGACCCTGCGCAATCACTTGATGCGCGGGATGGAAGTGATCAGGACTTACCTCAATGGCCCGGACGTCGCCAGTCAGAAAGGCCCGCAATAACCTTTAACATTCGCCCTGCACCTGAGCGCGGCAGGGTTGCTGCTTCAGCGCGTAACTTGCGTTATTCAATAGCCACTGCCCTCCTAAAAACGCCAGCATCAGTGCCGGGTTCAAGGCGAGGGCGCGCGGCAAAGAACTTTCCCACCTATATAAAGCGACTTACTGACAAAAGATATTATTTAGAAAAACATCTAACACATTTATATGCTCGCCAAATTAGTTAGCCTGACTATTATCTTCGGCATTAACCCGGCTCCTTATTCAGGGCGCGCAGCCCTTAGACAAAGGGATTGCGCCACGCCTGGCTTATATCCCCTTATCTACTTGCCGTTCAAAAAAGCCCATCGCTGTAGTCACAGTTGACGCAATAACTTATAGGCATCAAGCATGTATCAATCCTTACTTGCACAAAGAGCAGAGCGCCTTTGCGCCCACCCGTTATTCAAAGAAATAACTTCTATTCACACATTAAAAAAATTCATGGAAAGTCATGTATTCGCGGTTTGGGACTTCATGACGCTCCTCAAACGCCTCCAACAAGACCTGACCTGTACACGCTTGCCCTGGCTACCGCCTGCCGACCCGACGGCTGCTCGCCTGATCAACGAGATCGTGCTGGAGGAAGAATCCGACCAACACCCCCAAGAGGGCCAGTGCAGCCATTTCCAGCTGTATCTGGAAGCCATGGATGAAGTCGGTGCCAGCACCGCTTCAATCGAACACTTCATTGCGCTGCAACGCCAAGGCCTGGCTGCCAATACGGCGTTGCTTAGGGCTCAAGCACCGCGCGGCGCGGCCCGCTTCGTCAGCGATACGTTGCAGATCGCATTGAACGCCCCCACCCACTGCGTAGCAGCGGTGTTTCTTCATAGTCGAGAACGCGTGATCCCAGGCATGTTCGAGCAGTTGCTGCAGGCCGGCACGTTGATTCGAGAGCACGCGCCAACCTTATGTGCCTACCTCAACCGTCATATCGAGCTGGACGCTCAGGATCACGGGCCGGCAGCGCAGCGTTTACTTGAGCGTTTGACCGATGCCCATCCGACTTACCCGCAACAAGCCCACGACGCCGCTCTCGCGGCCATGCAAAGCCGGATCATGCTTTGGGATGAGGTTCGAGCCTCGCTGCTGGAGGTGCAGCCATGAATATGGCCGGTTACCCAGCCTTTGCCGACGATTGGGAGCGCCGCGCAACCATTCGCACACGTCCACGCCGCTTGCTGGAAAACGACGATAAATTGATCTTCCCCTTGTGCCGCCAGCCTTTGGTACTCAGTGCCACCTTTACCGAGCACTGCCCGCAGTGGCGCGACTTTGTGCTGGTGCAAAGTTTTTACAAGTTCATCAATGACGTTGTGATTTTCGAAACGGAAATCGTCGACAAGACTGCGCGCGCCATCGCCAAGAATCGCTTCTCGCTGCCCTTTCCCCTCGCCTGTCGCGTCGACGCGATGACCGTCGTGGTGGACGAGGACTACCACGCGCTGGTTGCTCTGGATTTCCTGCAACAGACCGTAACCATGACAGGCATCGAGCCGCTTGAGCTGCCGACACACATTGAACTGAGCCTGGCCCTGCCAGCGGCGCAAGCGCAGGTGCCGGCTCACTTGCACGACGCCATGGAGCTGATTGGCGTGGCTATTGCCGAAAACACCGTCACCCACGAAGTGGCCGCGTTCTCCAAAGACAGCAGGGTCAAAGACTCGATCCGGGGCCTGATGGCCGACCACCTGTTCGATGAAGGGCGCCACGCGCAGTTCTGGACCTGCCTGGTGCGCAGCTACTGGCAAAGCGCAAGCCCGAACGACCGCGATGCCATCGCTCAGGCACTGCCGACGTTCCTCTCGCATTACCTGACCAACCAACTGCAAAAGAATTTCGACCTGCACCTGATCGAGCATCTAGACGTCAGCGCGGACGTGCGCCGTGCATTGCGCGATGACATCAACGCACTGGCATTCCCCATCCATCGCCAGCACCCCTTGATGGGCAACATCCTGAGCTTTGTGCATAACAGCGGCCTGCTGCAAACGCCAAGCGTGGCGCGTGCGCTGAACGACTACATGCCGGTTAATAGGAGATTGGCATGAAGCGCCTGACCATCGGCTGGAACGGCACCAGTGCTGCCTTGCAGGCTATCAGGCAGATGCTGGAGCAATACGGCCACGCGACGGGGGACGAAGCCGTCGATCTGTGGATTGAAGACGGTAGCCTGCCGCTGCCAAGCGATATCGACGAAGCGCCCTGTATCCGCCTGCGCCTGGGGGTGGGCGCCGCCACCGAGTACGGGCTGCCCGCATTGCAACTGCGCGCCTATGACCGCCAGAGGCATTTGCACGGGGTGCTGGAGATCGCCGACGAGCCTACGGGCAATGGCGAGCGACAGCGTAAGCAGGTGACGAACGCACTGGTGGACTGGGTCGCGTTGCAGGTCAGTGAATTCTCACGGGACCCTGCGTACGTGCCGATCAGCACCACGGCCAATGACTGGCCCGAACAGAGCCTGCTGGGGCTCGACGCGTTGGCGTTCATGCATCGATTCAATTGCACGGCAAACCCCGCATTGATGCAGGAGGCGCAAGTGCCGGTGATGGAACGGGTGCAAGCCAGCCTGCACGCCTTCGCCGAGCGCCCGGCGCTGAACATCGATGGCTATGCCGTGAGCTACCGCGACTTGCACCGCCGGGCCGCAGCGATTCAACAACGTTTGATCCGTTTGCTGGAGGCGCTAGAAGCCCCCGCGGTGGTCGGTGTTTGTCTGGATAAATCCATTGAGCTGTATGCGAGCATGCTGGCTGTCCTGGGCAGCGGCGCGGTCTACCTGCCGTTGGGTCTGGACCAGCCTGCACAACGTCATCAGCTCATGCTGGAGACTGCCGGAGCCCGGCTCTTGCTGGATGCGGGCGAACACCCTCTGCGGGAGCGCTTTACCGCACTGGATGTCAGCAGTATCGAGCCCTGCAACGCCGGCAACCCGCCCCTGCCGATGCGACAGCGTCCGTGCCTGGATGCACCGTGCATGGTGCTCTACACCTCGGGCACCACGGGTCAGCCCAAGGGGGTGTTGCTGAGCCAAGGCAACCTGGCACATTTCACCGCCTGGTGTGGGGCGTGCATGAAATTGAATGAACAAGCCCGGGTCCTGCAATTTTCGCCACTGAGTTTCGACTCGTCGCTGATCGATATCGTCCCCGCCTTGATTGCCGGCGCCGAGCTGATCATTCCGAATGAAGCGCAACGGCGCGATCCGGAGCAACTGCTGACGCTGCTGCGACGGCAATGCGTCACTCACGCGTTCCTGCCACCTGCGCTGCTCAGCATCTTGCCGCTGGATCAACCGCTGGGCCTAACGCAACTGCTCACCGGTGGCGATGTGTGCGAGCCCCATGTCATCGAGCGCCTGGCTGGACAGTGTCAGTTCCACAACCTGTATGGTCCTTCCGAAGCGACTGTGCTGGTAACCCACCGCACATTCACCCCGGGTGACAGCAACCGCAATATCGGCCGCCCCATTGCTAACAGCCAGGTACTGATTCTCGACGAGCATCTGCAACCTGTGGATGAACAGGTGATGGGCGAGTTGTACCTCGTCGGCCCTGGCGTCAGCCTGGGTTACCTGAATGCACAGGTGCAAACGGCGAGCGCGTTTGTCGACTTACCGCTGCCGGGCGGCCAGTCGTTGCGGGCCTACCGCAGCGGCGACCTGGCACAGTGGAGCGCCGATGGCATCCTGCTGGGCGGACGCCGGGACGATCAGGTAAAAATCCGTGGCTTTCGGGTCGAGCCTCGGGAGGTTGAGGAGTGTTTGCGCAACAGCCGGCTCTATCGTCAGGTGGCCGTGGCGATCGACCGCGATGACCGGATCTGCGCCTTTGTTGCCCAGCCCGATCACGGCTCGACCCTCGAAGCGCTGAAACAGCATGCACGCCAGTGGCTTCCGGATTACATGCAACCGAACGCATGGGCCGAGCTGCCTGCTCTACCTTGCTCCGACAATGGCAAAGTCGATCGGCAAGCCCTGCTTGCACAGCCGTTGCGGCTCACTATTGCAGATCGACGCCGTGTGGCACACACACCGCTTCAAGCGCGCCTGGCCAGCCTGTGGGGAGTGCTTCTAGGGCTGGATGGCGCCGAGTTATCCGTTGATGACAGCTTCTTCGATTTGGGTGGCCACTCGATCTTACTGTCGACCCTGTTACTGCGTGTACGCGAACAGTTTGGCCGCAGTTTCGCCTTGAGCCATTTCATCGAAGCACCCACCCTTCGTACCCTCGCCACGCTGATGGAGGACGGTGAGCTGCCCGACGCGTCCTCTAGCCAAGCCGTACGAGATGCGCAACGCGAATGGAGCATCAAGACGCTACCCGCCGCGTGCGCAGGCGATCCGCACAAAGTGATTGTGACCGGGGCCAACAGTTTCGTCGGCGTCCATATTGTTCAGGCGCTGTTGGCCGGCGGTGCGACTCAAGTGGCATGCCTGGTGCGCGAACGGCCCGGGCAATGCGCGACGGCACGGTTTACCCATGCGTTACGCGACTACCAGTTGGAGCATCTGGACCTGAGTCGTGTGCAGGTATTCGCTGCGGATATCAGCCAACCACGCCTGGGGTTGGCCGAGAACGCGTATGACGCACTCGCCCATGGCTTCGGTGTGCTGGTGCACAACGCCGCACAGGTCAACCATGTGATGGACTATGCGTCACTGGCCAGGGACAACGTCGACCCCGTCTTCGAATGCCTGCGTCTCTGTGAGACCCACAGTAAGAAAATTCTCAACTTTGTCTCGACGCTGTCGGCTTCCAGCAGCGTCGACACCCAAGGGCATGTGCTAGAGGCCCCGGCCTGCGCGTCGCTGCCGCTGTTCATCAGAAACGGCTACAACCTGTCCAAGTGGGTGGCTGAGCGAATGTTGGGACGAGCGGTGGAGCAAGGCGCCTGGGTGAATATTCATCGCCCCGGCAACATCAGTTTCAACAGCCGCAATGGTGTTTGCCAACCGCACAAGAATCGCCTGATGTTGATGCTCAAAGGGTCGCTGCAATTAGGCCTGCTACCGCAGTTGCATTTGAATTTCGATCTGATGCCTGTGGACTTCCTGGCGCGGTTTATCGCCTTTCACAGTGCCGGTTTTAATGCCGATAGCTGCGTGTTCAATCTGCATAACCCACAGCCGTTGAGTTGGGAGCAATACCTGGACGCGTTCAGTCGCGCGGGTTACTGCTTTGAGCGAGTCAGCGTGACGCAATGGCAGCAGGCGCTGCGGGCAGTGAGCCCGGACAACGCATTGTTTGGGGTATTGGGGTTCTATCTCGATCGTCTGGACAAAGACATCGGCGATACCACGAGGATCCTGCATGGCAACGCACGCAGAGGTGTTCAAGACATGGGCGAGCAGTATCCCGAAAAAGACCAGGCACTCTTGGACAAGGGCTGTTACTACCTCAAAACCATAGGCTTCCTTTGAACCGTTTCAGGACAACTTCATGAAAGCGCTGCAACCCGATACGTTAATTCGCAACCCAAACGGCGTGCCGATCGTGGCCGGTGTCATAGTCAACTGCGAAGCCGCTCGTGTATGGGATCTGGTGGGGCGATTTTCCAACTTTGATGCCTTTATCCCTGCACTGTCGCGCATTGAAATGATTGGCGCGGGCGTGGGCGCTTTGCGTACAAAAATTTTCCAGGACGGCAACTGTGCGGTCGAACAACTCAACAGTCGAGATGACGACGCCATGCACATGACATGGACCACGATCTACAACACCTTGGGCGTGGCCAGACTGTGGGCAGCGATTAATGTGCAGGCACTTGGCGCCCAGAGCGCCAAGGTCACCTGGACGATCATCGCGGAACCCGAAGACACAACGCGCAAGGGGTTCGAAGCGTTCGTGCAGGACTTTGCCGACAGCGCCCTGAACAACGTACGCAAATTACTCGACAAGCCGTAGGAGCGAGTTGGCACGCTCCTACGGCGTGCCCCGGCGAGTCAGATCTTGAAGCTGTCTACCAATTGCTTCAGACGATTGGCCTGCTGTGACAGTGCATCGCAATCCCTCAGGGTTTCGTTGAGGTTTTCCACACCTTGCTGGTTCAGCAGATTGATCTGGTTGATGTCCACGTTGAGCGTCTCCACCACGGCGGTCTGCTCTTCGGTGGCCGCCGCGACGGACTGGTTCATGCCGTCGATTTCAACAATACGCTGCGTCACACTGACCAGGCGCTCGCCGGCCTGGTTAGCGACCTCAACACTTTCCTCACTGGAAACCTGACTGGCATTCATAGTCGTCACCGCTTCACGCGAGCCCACTTGAAGCGAAGTGATCATTTTATGGATCTCTTCGGCGGACTCCTGGGTTCGGTGAGCCAGGTTGCGAACCTCATCGGCCACCACAGCAAACCCACGGCCAGCCTCACCGGCCCGCGCAGCTTCGATCGCAGCGTTAAGGGCAAGCAAGTTGGTTTGCTGGGAAATGCCTTTGATCACATCAAGAATGTGACCAATGTTGTCGGTGCTGGCATTCAGGGTTTCGATCTGCGTGCACGATAGGCTGATCTTCTGAGACAACTCCGACATGGCCAGGATGGTCTGTTCGACCACTTTGCGCCCATCGTCGGCCTGCTCGCTGGCACCACTGGCATGCTGGGACGCATCAGCAGCGTTCCGTGCGATTTCCTGAGTCGCTGCCCCCAATTCATTAATCGCCGCAGCGACGCTGTTGGTGCGTGCACTCTGCTCGTCGGAGCCGATGATCGAGGCATTGGAAGACGCCATCACGCGCTGGGAAAGGTCATGCACCTGACGTGTGGCCGAAGACACTTCGGAAATCGACGCATGAATACGTTCCACGAACCGGTTGAACGCGCTGCCAACTTCACCGAACTCATCCTTGCTGGTGACAGCCAAGCGACGTGTTAGATCGCCTTCACCTTGAGCGATATCCTGCATGGCAACGCCCATGGTGGTCAGGGGGCGCAGCAATACTTGAATCAACAGACTCAACAGCACGGCAATCGCAACTACCGCGATTAGCATGGCGATTAACGCAGATGTGCGGAATTTACCTAGCGGGGCGTAGGCCTTGTCTTTATCGATCGACAGACCGATGTACCAATCCGCGCCTGGCAGCCCAGTGATGGGGGTGAATGAAAGAATGCGATCCTGGCCATTGAGTACAACGTCCTGATTAATCTTCTCGATACGGACGCTGGTGCCTGGGTAGATGTCCTTTAGGTTCTTCATCACTTGGTCTTCGTCAGGGCTAACGATAACCTGGCCGTCACCGCTGACCAGGAACGCATGGCCAATACCGCCGAAGTCCACCGAGTTGATGATTTTTACCAAGGTTTGCAGGCTCAGGTCACCACCGACCACGCCGAGCAATTCACCGTTCTTTTTAACCGGCATGGCAATAGTGACAATCTGCCCGCCCACTGCGGCCATATAGGGCGGCGTAAGCATGGGTTTATCGGCGGCCACGGCTTGCTTGTACCAAGGGCGCTGACGCGGATCGTAGCCGTCAGGCATTTTGGCGTCAGGACGCTGGGTGAAAACGCCGTTGGTTTGACCGACATAGGTGAACTGGAAATTTGAGGTCAATGCGGGTTGATCCACCAAACCTGGCAGATCCGCGGCATCGCCTTGATGGGCAATGTTCTGCGTGAGACTTTCAAGCACCAGTATTCGGCCACTGAGCCAGTTCTGCACGCTGCTGGCGGTCAGCTCACCGGATTGCTGGATAGACGAGTCCAGGTTCTGCTTGATCGTGCTCCGTTGCAAATAATCGTTGTAAAGCGTGAATAATGCGAAGGCTAGGACTACGACGCCTGACGCAGCTAGCAGAATTTTGTGGCTGAACTTGAGATTCATTTCGTCGACTTCTTTTGCCAAAGGGGGATGAGCGTGCCGAACGGAACATTCCATGTAACGGTATAGCCGGCTTCTCGGGCCGCTCTATTTCGGTGCACGCATGGCTCATCAGGCTTTCGGCCAAACGGAGTGAAATCTTAAGGTTTTGTGGGAAACATCCTCTTTTTGAGTGTTAAACCGACAGGCGGTAAATCCGAACTACCTAAAATCATTAAAGCAGCCTACGACACCCTTCAATGGCGAATCTTTGATTTGACGCCTATTAATTCCCTATAAACGACAAAACCCCTGCCTGCGTTAGCAGACAGGGGTTTTGGAATTTAATCTTGACGATGACCTACTCTCACATGGGGAAACCCCACACTACCATCGGCGATGCATCGTTTCACTGC
>NZ_JBHGZU010000158.1:0-237 GCF_042610415.1 Pseudomonas sp. MD330_10 | reverse complement strand
CCTGATCGTCAACGAAGACGTGCGCCACCCCTTCCGCGTCCGCTCGCAGATCATCGCCCACATCCGCAGATTCCTGATGCAGCGTGACTTCCTGGAAGTGGACACGCCGATGCTGCAAACCATTCCCGGCGGTGCCGCAGCCAAGCCGTTCGAAACCCACCACACCGCGCTGGACATGGAAATGTTCCTGCGTATCGCGCCTGAGCTGTACCTCAAGCGTCTGGTGGTCGGTGGTTT
>NZ_JBHGZU010000157.1:0-237 GCF_042610415.1 Pseudomonas sp. MD330_10 | reverse complement strand
ACGGCCTGATCCAACAGGAAGTCGGGTTTGATGGGCAGCGCACCGCTTACGTTTACGACCTCAACGGCAACCTGCAGCAAAAGACCGAATACGGCGACGACGGCAGTCAGCTCGTCACTCGTTACGAACGCGACCATGCCGGACGCCTGGTACGAAAAACCCTGCCCGATGACAGCGTCGTTGAATATACCTACGACCGCCAGGGCAATCTCCTCAGCGTCGACGACGGCCATTGGG
>NZ_JBHGZU010000156.1:0-238 GCF_042610415.1 Pseudomonas sp. MD330_10 | reverse complement strand
ACATGCGGCAAGTGCGTCACTGTGAGTACCTGTCCTCGCTCTCCCAGGCGGCGCAAAAGTTGGCCGACAATTTCCGCCGATGGCCCGCCGAAGCCTACGTCCACCTCGTCGAATACCAGCCTGGGTACTCTGGAGGTCTGTGCGGAAATCACTTGGATAGCCCGTCTGATTCGCGACAGCTCGCCCCCGGAGGCGACAATAGCCAGCGCATTGAGAGGTTGCCCCGGGTTGGCGCTGA
>NZ_JBHGZU010000155.1:0-238 GCF_042610415.1 Pseudomonas sp. MD330_10 | reverse complement strand
ATTTATCGATCATGCGTAATAACCGCTGATGCCCCTGCAGACATCGCCCGCCAGTGCGACCCAACTGGCCCAGATGCGCCGCTACAACAAGAAGCTGGAGTGGATGCCGCGCTTCAAGAACCGCAATCGCGTGACGCCGCGCGTGATGCAGACGGTGTTGCGCAACAGCGAGAAAATCAAGAAAGGCCCAGCCGATGAAACCCGCTAGATTCGCCACCACGGCATTCAAGTGCCGGTG
>NZ_JBHGZU010000154.1:0-238 GCF_042610415.1 Pseudomonas sp. MD330_10 | reverse complement strand
TCATGGTCGGAGACAATATTACAGAAGAGGCGGCTATCGCCGCTGCACAATGCTTACCAGGCCTGAAGGGCAATGACCTGGCGAAAGTTGTCAGCGTCAAAGATAAGTACGAATGGCGATCCACTGTCTGGGATTTGAAGACAGATAGCCAAGCTACAATCGATTCTGCCGATTAGACTTATCACGTGGTCGCATACTACTACGGCGTCAAATACCACATCCTGCGCATGCTGCTCGA
>NZ_JBHGZU010000153.1:0-238 GCF_042610415.1 Pseudomonas sp. MD330_10 | reverse complement strand
CGCACCTTCCAGGAAGTGAGGGGCGATCTGACGGGCACGCCGTTGGAAATAAGCCTCGAATCTCTGAAAAAACAGTGCGTGGTGCTCGACTAGCTGGTCGGCGAAGGTCGGCATTGGCTAAATAACGCGCGGGAATTGTCCGAAGTCGCCACGCAGATGGCCAGCGAGCGTTAACATATGGACTTCTGCGACCACAAGACCGAAACCCCTTGCAACGCCGTGATCCACCGCGAATTCG
>NZ_JBHGZU010000152.1:0-238 GCF_042610415.1 Pseudomonas sp. MD330_10 | reverse complement strand
AAGAACGAGCGCGTCAGGCCGGCGCCGCCCGTCAGCGGCAGGCCGTCGGGCAGGCGCATATCGGTGCCGCGCAACAGGCGGTAAAAGGCAATGCAGGCAAAACTGCCAGGCACGGCGGCGGCCAGCAGGAAGTGCGGGTCGATGCAAACATCCGGGAATGTGGCGCGCAGCGGCTGGATAAAGCGGTCGTCCCAGCACGCATGCACCACGCGGACACGCCCGGCATCGACAAACAGCG
>NZ_JBHGZU010000151.1:0-238 GCF_042610415.1 Pseudomonas sp. MD330_10 | reverse complement strand
GCGCTGGTAACTTATGGCCGCCAATGGCGACTGGTGCACGTCGGTAGTGATTACGTCGCCTGGTGTGAATGGGATATCGACCTCTGGTTCATAGAAGGCCAACCCTCAGCGCAGACAGTGGTTTGGCGCACTCTGCTCAACCGCAGCACGCTGTTAGCGGAACAGGGTCAGAGCCTCCTGCTGCTAGCCATCTGCGCCTCCCGCAAGGGCCAGGCTGAGCTCTCCAACTTGCTGGGCG
>NZ_JBHGZU010000150.1:0-238 GCF_042610415.1 Pseudomonas sp. MD330_10 | reverse complement strand
AGACGCCCAACCCTACCTGTACACCGCCGGCCTCTATCAAGGCCGAGCACGCCGCCAATGGCGACCCGCTGCCCACCGTGGTGCCGGCTGGGCCGAACAACCCCTTGGGGCCGTTAAAGTTCACGCTGGGAACGCCGGGGTACCTTAACCACTGTTCCAAAATGAAGTTCGGCATCGGAACGCGTACCAGCCATGGCTGCTTACGCATGTTCAACAATAACGTGTTGGATATGGCCGA
>NZ_JBHGZU010000149.1:0-238 GCF_042610415.1 Pseudomonas sp. MD330_10 | reverse complement strand
ATGCAGTCGGTCATGCACAGTGCGCGTATCACCCAAGTGGCCGATCGCGTTGCCCGCGTCGGCAGTCACTACTGGGTGGTCAAGCCTGAGGTGGGCCTGATGAAAACGTCCAACCTCGAAACCTTGGACACCGGTCAGTACATCGAGGTGCAACCGGCGGCTAAAAATGCCGTCCCGCAGAAAAATTTCGACTCGCTAAATCAACCGCCTGAAGTCTTGACACAATAAGCTGGATAGA
>NZ_JBHGZU010000014.1:0-126436 GCF_042610415.1 Pseudomonas sp. MD330_10 | reverse complement strand
TCGTGGCAAATACGTGGCCAATCGACTCGCCTGGCTGCGCTGGGCTGAGGCATCCACGATACGGAAGTGTTTTTACATACTCTGGGCCGATTGCTGCCCGTCACCAGCGCAGAAATCGGCCAATTGCAGACCTTGGATGTGTCTGAAAAACTGAGGGCGATTCACCTTGCGCAAGGTGTTGCCACAGGAACGCCATCGCAGAAGACACTAAAGTGAGGGCCTTACTCGGAGTATTTCCCCACATGGTTTTTCCACGGTAAGTAGTCCACGAAAACCACGCGATGGGTTACCCCGTTTTCCCCTACACGAAACCCAGGCATTTGTTGCAAATCCAGCTGCAAGCACTGAGTTGCAAGTACCTTTTGTAACGCAGGATCCGGATGAAAATATTCAGGACGGAAATAGTGTTTTTTAAGCGTCACATCGCAACTTGCGACTTGGCCCTTTACGTTGGCAGTGAATTCGAAGCGAGCTCTGCCGAACGCATTTATTGATTGCTTGGCCACCACGTTGTCCCAGAAAAAACGGCTTTCAGCATCAGTTCTCTGGTGCCCCCGTTCGTAATCAGAAATAGGTGAGGTATTACCAGAAGCTATCAAAGGTGCGATGACCTCGAGCGTGCCATCAGCTGGATTCTGGAGACCTTCCGGGATGCTATTCCAGCTACTGCTCCAGCACACATCCATGACGAGATTCGTAAAGCCTGGTGGAGCTCCAGCGTCACTTGGCTGCGCCTCGCAGAGCAATACGTCACCTTGCTGATTGAGCTTCATCCGCAACTTCACGCTGCCTTGCATCCCCTCGCCATTTGCCCAGAACACACTTCGAGCCAAGGTAGAGCGCAAAACCCTGAGATAACGTCTTGCTTCGAGACGTTTGATTTCTTCTGGGGTTAGGTAACTTGGAGCGGATTTACCATCGCTATCGATCCAGGAATCTATTCGCTGCTCAGGTGTTAACTGGCGGCAACCAGAGAGAGCCACTAAGCCTGTTAATAACAGCAGCGCGGAGGTTAGCCGACAATCGGCCCGGGATGTCATTTTAATGGTCGACACTCTTTCGTTCCTTGATATGACAAAAATCGCCATTTTACCTTGCATGCCAGACCACCGGACATTGCAACTCGATTTTTCGCCGGCCGATTGCTGCCTGTCGTGAAAGGCTCCATTCGACCCATTGCGGTCCATCACGATCAGCGGCAGTTGGATCACGAGTCGAACGGTGAAACTGAACAACGCTATTTTTTACAACCGGCTGAGTTGCCCGCTTGAAGTAATCAGAGCTCTGAGCCGCTGAATTTTCCTGATGCAATACATTCTAAAAAAATTCTTTGTTCTGGTTTAAGAAGTTTGCGTGGCGTATAGCCGTGCTCATCAGGCTCCCTTAGCCACCTTGCCAAACCTCGGCTCGCGGATTCCTTGAGATTGTCCGCAGGGATTGAGTCATAAGGGAAAAAATCTGGACTGATGGGAAAGCCCTCATCCTACGCCCGCATGGCCCCTACTGACAGCTATCGGCCCAGAGTGTGTAAAATCGCTTCGCCAAAATTGAAGTGTGCGCGTCTACGTTAAATCTGAAATTTATCAGCACATCTGTAGATATGGATTTCACGTAGAAACGCGATTTCCGGTGCGGTTTGGAGTACCTGACGCGCTCAAAAACGTTTTTACACAGTCTGGGCCAGAAGCGGACGCTGGCCCGAGCCCTCTCTGCAAGGACCTGGTGGTCAGAATGAGTGGAAGTTATAACAAGTAGACATATGATCTTCCTACAAAATGAGATTCGATTCAGACCTATGATTCTTCAATATCCACCGGTGTGACCAGAGTACGGAATGATGATAAGTGATTCAGATTTGGCCGAAATGGTTCCTTCAGCGCTAACGGGTGTAACTGTCGGGATCGGTTCGCAGATCCTGCTTTTTGGTGATATGGCTAGCGGGTTAATTCAGTGTCCATTCGTCAGTGATATGCTCTCGCCGGTACCTTCAATGCAGGCTACCTAGCTTATGATTTGGAGTCACTTAATCACCGCTCATTTAATCGCTGAAACAAGAGAACTTTCAGCGTCACCGCGTTGGCAAAATCCAGACGCCCCTGGATCCGCGCAAGTAGTAGAGTTGAGCACGCGCCTTAGTTCTCCAAAGGAGTACAGTGCCTTCCGAGATACCCCTGAAGGCGACTATTTGCTGTATGTAATCGAGGCATACGAGGATGCCATGAATAATGATTGGCTTCCTTATGAAATCATCGGCCTTCCACTTGAGCGGGCACGGGAATTTATCACGCAAGTCGCAAGTGAGTTGGCGTCGGGCCCGACACCTCACTTCATTCCAAACATTAGGGCAGTTTATTCAATACTCTCTGCTCTCTAAATCGACGCGACATATCTGATCTAAAGAGCTGCTTCTGGCCGATTTATGCCGTTCGTGACGGGCAGCAACCGGCCAAAAGCAGCCTCTCAACGCGTGGCACATTGACCTCTGCGAAGAAAATCTTTAAGCGCCGCCTGATAGAGCGTCAATGGCTGATTGCCCGTATTGAGAAGTGCAAACGGAATCATCGTGAGATGTGAAAACGACGTGGAGTTTATCGAGTAGGTTTTCTGCCTGCAAAAGCGCTGGTCCTTATTCAATATAAAATCAAACTTGAAAAGGTTTGTCCGCGTACACCAACTGGGGAACAAACCCAGACTCAGCCCCGTCAAGTAATCTTGTCCGCAAGCGCCGCCAGATGAGAACTCCGAGATCTTTATTTCTAATGCTGGCAGGCTCGGGGCGGCAAGGCTGGAGTTCTTATCCTGCGCACCGGGAATAACGTTGAGTGTCGCTGCGTATGCGTCCTTGCCGAAGCGACTGTCTTTCCATGGAGAATTTATTGCGTAACTGAAGCTGGAGACAATTTCTTGTGTTTCGGGTTCAACGGGTTCGTTGATTGTCGGCTGGGACGAATAAGATGTGCAGCTGCAACAGAGTATAGCAATGCCGACAAACACAAACCCGTTGGCTATTAAACGACGCATACTTAGTTTTCCCTAACTATCAATTATCCAACATACCTGTCACTTAATGCCGTATAGCATCTTATCCACACGCCGGACGGCTGAATCAGCATAACAGGACAGACTGTACGCGCGCACTTCGGGAGAGAGAAAAGGCCGCCGCCATGCTCTCTTTACCCCAACCCAGTGTGAACCCGCGAACGTTGAAGGCAAACGCTGAACGACAACACCTGCCCAAGCTGTCCAGCGGCTTCTATTGGCCGAAACCGGCCCATCACGCCCGCAATCGGTCTACCATGCACGCCCCGGCAGTGGTTCCACGCGCTACCGTTCTTTTCCTCAATAGGTACCGCAATGTCCATCGAGCACATTTCCCTCCCCAAAGGCGTCGGCCCGCAGGCCGCCAAGCTTCTTGACGCCATTACCGGCGCCGCCACCCATGAAGAACTCAACCGCGCCGGGGGTAAAGCCGAAGGGTTTGTGCTTGGGCTGGAAGCCAGCAAAGCGATCAAGAGCCAGGTCGCCGAGTCGTTGTATGTGGCTTACGACGACGCGGCGAGCCATCGGGCGGATGAGTTGAAAGGTTAAGCCGAGCAGGGCGCTTCGCGGTCGAGGAGGCGGGCGGTGAGCAGTACGCCGAGTTCGCTCAGTTGGTGAATGGCCAGGGCGATGTCGCGGTGTTTGCCGCTGAGGTCTTCGGACAGGTCGAGCAGCAGCGTGCTGACGCTGGTGAAAGTTTCGTAGCTGTTGGTGATGAGGCTTTCGGTGCTGGCGTCGGGGGTGACGCTAAAAAGAGGGGGTGAATCTGGCGTGACTTTGTACATACAAGATATCCCGAATGATGCCGTCACCTTGTCGCTACTAAACGATGGGTGGCAGCTGTACGCAGGTTAGTAGACCGGTGGATATCTAAAGCCGGCGCGCCCGGAGGCGCCCTACGCACAGCCACCATCAAGTTCAGACGCAATGTCTGAATGATGTAACTCATGCACTCTTCGATACCCAACTCAGGCTACTAAACCCGGTCCCTGAGAAATTCAGCGACCGGGCAACCTTAGAGACGGCCACCCCAGCGCACAAGCCGGCGGATTCTGACGCAGGCGTAGGCAAGGGAGCAAGGCGTCGCTGGCTATTCGGATTTAGCCTTCAGACGATTTTCGCCAACACCTCCAAGCTCTACGGTCAGAACCCCTGGCTGACACTGACCCCACGCATGATGAAAAACCGTGGGTCGATCAGCTGTAGGCCCTGCTCACCTTTCACGCGGCCGACCGTCACGTGGTAGGTCTTGGGCGCTTCGGAAAGGTTTTCCGGATGGCGTGTGAGTTTTGCCAGGGCCGGGGTTTTAGCCCAGGCGGCCACGGGCATCTGGCGGATGTCTAGGGTGACCACCCAGGATTTGTCCACGGCGGCGCCCATCGGGTCAGGGTTGGGGCTGACATCCTTGATCTTGGCAATTTCGTAGCCTTGGGAATAACAGAAGCCCGGCGCTTGTTCGGTGTAGGCCGTGCGACCGGATTCGGTGAGGCTGTAGGTTTTGTCGCTTTTGGCCAGAAGGCCGGCGTCGACCAGGGCGTCGAACGCCGGTGCGTTGCCGCTGGAAACGCCGGCGCTGAAGCTCTCGCTCAAGGTCACCGGGAAGCTCTTGAACATTGGCGCGCTGATGCAGGCAGGGCCTTGCAGCCGGGGTTGCAGCGCCGTTTGGATGTCCGTGTCGGACGGGCTGTCGCTGCAGGCGGTGAGCAGCAGGGCGCTGGCAGTGGCGAGGGCCATGGCGTTGAGTCGCATCGTTTTATCCTTGACGATTGAGGGCATGTCGGCACTGAGACTGTCACATTGAGTAAATGTTTCCGCCATTTACGACGGTGCATTATTGTGGCCGCCTTCGCCCGAATAAGCAGCGCCGTTCGCAGGAGCGCCCATGACATTGACCGTCGACACGTTTATCTCCCTGGCCATGGCCAACCCCCTCAATGCCGAAATCACTGCACGCCTACCCGACCTGGGTGTGGCGCAGTGCATGCTTACGGCGGGCTGCCTGTTCCAGGCGGTGTGGAACCATCAGGCGAATCGACCGGCCGATCACGGCGTAAAGGATTACGACGTTTTTTACTTCGACCCAGACCTGTCCTACGAGGCTGAGGACCGGGTGATTCGGGCGGCGCAGGGGTTGTTCAAGGACTTGGGGGTGAGTGTCGAGGTCAGGAATCAGGCGCGGGTTCACTTGTGGTATGGCCAGCGTTTCGGTCGGCCTTACCCCCAGTTGCACTCGGCCCGCGACGGCGTGGATCGTTACTTGGTGGCCGGCACCTGCATCGCTTTGGAGGTGGCGACGGGCGAGTTGTATGCGCCTTACGGGTTGCAGGATGTGGCCGAGGGCGTGCTGCGCATCAACCCGTTGCACTCGGAACCGGCGTTGTTTGCGCAAAAGGCCCTTAGTTATCAGGCGCGCTGGCCCTGGCTCAGAATCGTCGCGCCCGGTTCAGCCGAGTAGGCCACCCAGCACGGCGCAACCTGCCACCACCAGCCACGGCGGCAGCTTCCAGGTCATCAGGGCGACGAGTGCGAGTAACGCTAGGGCGAAGTCGTACAGATTGAAGATCGCGCTGGTCCACACAGGGTGGTACAGCGCCGCCAGCAACAGGCCGACCACCGCCGCGTTGACCCCCGCCAACGCGGCCTGGGTGCGGGGGCTGTGGCGCAGGCTCTGCCAGAAGGGCAGCGCGCCGAAGATCAGTAAAAACGACGGCGCGAAGATTGCCAGCAGGCACACCACGCCGCCGATCCAGCCGTTGGGGGGCGCATGCATCGAGGCGCCGAGGAAAGCGGCAAAGGTGAAGAGTGGGCCGGGCACGGCTTGTGCGGCACCGTAGCCGGCGAGGAATACGTCGTTGCTCAGCCATTGCGGCGCCACCACTTCAGCTTGCAACAACGGCAGCACCACATGGCCACCGCCGAACACCAAGGCGCCGCTGCGGTAGAAGGCGTCCACCAGCGCCAGGCTGTGATGGGGCAGCCCCTGCGCCAGCGCCGGCAGGCCCACCAGCAGTACGGCAAACAGCAGCAACCACAGGGCCCCGGCGCGTCGGCTGAGGGGGATGGGCAGTGCGTCGGGCGCAGCGGCCAGTGCAGGTTTGAATAGCACCAGGCCGGCCAATCCAGCGGCGGCAATCACGCCCACCTGCGCCCACGCCGAGGGTTGCCACAGTACTGCTGCGGCCGCGAGCAGCATCAGCAGCACCCGCGCTACGCCCCGGCACAGGCTGCGCGCCATGCCCCACACGGCTTGGGCGACCACTGCCACCGCGACCACCTTGAGGCCATGCAGCACACCGGCGGGCACGGCCGTACCGTAGTGGGCCAAGCCCAGGGCAAACAGGATCAGCAGCAATGCCGACGGCAATGTGAACCCGGCCCACGCCGCCGCCGCGCCGCCATAACCGGCGCGGGTCAGGCCCAGGGCGATGCCGACCTGGCTGCTGGCCGGGCCGGGCAAAAACTGGCACAGGGCGACCAATTCCGCGTAGCTGCGCTCGCTCAGCCAGCGCCGCCGGGTCACGAACTCATGGCGAAAATACGCCAGGTGCGCAATTGGGCCGCCAAACGAGGTGAGCCCCAGGCGCAGGAAAATCAGGAACACCGCCCAGGGGCTGCTGTGTCGATCGCTGATGGGGTCGGTCAAGATTGGGCCCTCGGGCGGGTGGAGTGAAGGCACGGTAACCAATTTTAATGACGGCTGAAAGCGAGGGGTCCGACGCGAATTTCAGACCTGCATTGAATTTATGCGCGCTTGCTTGAGTCATTTGAAACATGCAGACCGCTTGGTTTTCTTTCCACTCGCCCCGCTGACTTCAGCCAAGGACCGACGATGACCTTCTTTATCTTCCTGCTCGCCTGCGCCGCCGCCGCCAGTACCGGCATCATTTTCAAGCCTGGCGCGTGGTACGACTCCCTGGTCAAACCGAGCTTTACACCGCCCAATTGGTTGTTCCCGGTGGCGTGGACGATCATCTATCTGCTGCTGGCCTGGGCTGGTTACCGCTTGAGCCTGATCCCCGGCAGCCAGATGGTATTGGCGCTGTGGGCGGCGCAGATTGCCTTGAATACCTTGTGGACCCCGGTGTTTTTCGGCGCCCACCGGCTGTTGGCGGGCATGGTGATTATCGTGCTGCTGTGGCTTACCGTCGCCGCGATGGTGGTGCTGGCCGTGCGCCTGGACCTGCTCACCGGTTTGATGCTGTTCCCGTACCTGGCGTGGCTGTGTGTGGCGGCGGCGTTGAATTTTTCGATCTTGCGTAATAACCGCTGATGGCCCTGCAGCCATGGCCCGCCAGTGCGACCGAACTGGCCCAGATGCGCCGCTTCAACCAGAAGCTGGGGTGGATGCCGCGCTTCAAGATCCGCAATCGCGTGACGCCGCGCGTGTTGCAGACGTTGTTGCGCATCAGCCAGAAAATCAAGAAAGGCCCAGCCGCTGAAACCCGCTTGATTCGCCAGGACGGCATTCAAGTGCCGGTGCGCATCCTGCGTCCCAGCGGCACACCCAAGGGCGTGGTGCTGGATATCCACGGCGGCGGCTGGGTGATCGGCAACGCGCAAATGGACGACGACCTCAACTTGGGCATGGTGCGCGCCTGCGACGTGATAGTGGTGTCGGTGGACTATCGGTTGGCGGTCGACACGCCGGTCCAGGGCCTGATGCAGGACTGCCTGGCCGCCGCGCGCTGGCTGCTCGGTGAGCCGGAGTTTGCCGGGTTGCCGGTGATCGTTGTCGGCGAATCGGCCGGTGGGCACCTGGCGACCGCGACATTGCTCGCGCTGAAACAATGGCCGGCGCTGCTCCAACGGATCAGCGGCGCGGTGTTGTACTACGGCGTCTACGACCTCACCGGCAGCCCCAGCGTGCGGGCGGCAGGCCCCGATACGTTGCTGCTGGACGGGCCGGGCATGGTCGACGCGCTGCGCTTGCTGACCCCGGGACTGAGTGACGAGCAGCGTCGGCAGCCACCGTTATCGCCGCTGTTTGGTGAGGTGGAGGGAATGCCGCCGGCCTTGATGTTTGTCGGCGAGCTGGACCCGCTGCTGGACGATACGCGGTTGCTCGCCGAGCGCTGGCCCCTGGCAGAGGCGCACTTGCTGCCGGAATCGGCCCACGGGTTTATCCACTTTCCAGTGGCCATGGCGGATGCGGTATTGGCGTATAGCCGACGGTGGATCAGCGGTTGCCTCACTGGTGAACAGTCTTCGCGCTAACACAGCGCATCACATCGACAGTGGGCCTGACGACTCTTTTCGTGGTGAGCGGGCTTGCCCTAATGCCAGTCAGTTAAGGACTCAGTGAGTGATTTTCTGCGCTAGGCTGAGGACGGTTTCGCATGCCGCAAACTGCGCGGTAGTACGCCGTTTGATCCAGCCAGGCGATGACTATCAAAGGTGGGAGGGGGCTTGCCCCCGATTGCGGTGGGTCGGTGGCAGATGGGCTGACTGACCCACTGCTATCGGGGGCAAGTCGAATCGTCGCACCGCCCCTCCCACATTTTGAGCCGGTTGTTCCAGTTAATACTGAGTAGGCCGTATAGATTCGCATACTGGCTCTGATTTTTTAGTCATTGCCCATCTCGCCTTAACTGGCTGGCATTAGGGCAAGCCCGCTCACCTGCCTGGACTTACAACCGCCGTTGCATATGAGTGGTCTGCCAGACCGGGTCTGACTCGATATCCACCACTTCAAAGCCCTGGCGTCTCCAGAAATCAATCGCCCCCGGCAGAAACGGGTGAGTGTGCAGGTACATCATCTGCACTTCATCGGCTCGGGCCTGTGCCTCCAGCGCCCGATACAGCCTGCTTGCCAGGCCAAAGCCACGGAACGCCGGCAGCACGTACAGGCGCACCACTTCCACGGTGTTCAGGCCTCGGTAGTTCAACTGGGGAAAACGTCCGTCGTAGGGGAGGTAGCCGATGGCGGCAACGATCGCACCGGCTTTACGCACGATCATGAATTGACCTCCACCCTGAAGGTACGTTGCTTCGAAACTCGCTAGATCGGCGGGTAGACCGGCGGCGCTGAGGGACGGAAACAACTCGGCGCGGGCCTGCAGGACGAAGGTCAGTACATCGGGGATGTCGGCGGTGGTTATCGCTGTTGGTGTAAGAGTGAGTGCCGGCAGCATCGTGGTGCTTTTATCAAGTTTCACAGGGTGTCCTTGACTGGTTGAGCTGAGATAGAGAACTGGAAAATTACTCGTCTACGCAGGCTGAATCCGCCCCACGCCCTGGCTGTCTGATCAGTTGGGCCGCAACCGCAGTATTTGCGCCCCATCGAACGGGTCGGTCAGGTAGTGCGCCTGCACGCCAAAGGTGTCTTGCAGGCGTTGCGGGGTGAGCACCTCCAGCGGTTTGCCCAGCGCCACCAGCCGCCCGCGATCCAGCACGGCGAGGCGGTCGCAGGTCAGGGCCTGGTTGAGGTCATGCAGGGCGATCAGGCTGGTCACCGGTAGCGCTTGCACGCCTTTAAGGATCGCCAGTTGGTGCTGGATGTCCAGGTGATTGGTCGGTTCGTCCAGCAGGAGGATCCGGGGCCGTTGCGCCAGGGCGCGGGCGATGTGTACGCGTTGGCGTTCACCGCCGGAAAGGCTGCGCCAGGCGCGCTGGCTCAGGTGGGTGGCGTCCACGTCGACGAGGGCCTGGCGCACGATGGCGTCGTCCTCGGCGCACCATGGGCTCAGCGCCGACAGCCAGGGTGTGCGCCCCAGGGCCACGGCGTCGAACACGCGGATGGCGTCGTCGGTGTCGGCCTGTTGTTCCACCACCGCCAGTTGCTGGGCGATGGCGCGGCGCGACAGGTCGTGCAAGCGCTGCTCGCCCAAGCGCACTTCGCCGCTGGCCGGCGGGCGCAGGCCGGCGAGCAGCTTGAGCAGGGTGGATTTGCCCGAGCCGTTCGGGCCTACGATGCCCAGGGTTTCTCCCTGGGCCACCTGCAGATCGATCCCGCGCAGCAGCTCGGCGTCGCGCACTTTGAAGCCCAGGTTGGTGCAGCTCAACACCGTCATCGCGCGTTTCTCCGGCCGATCAGGATCAGCGCAAACACCGGCGCGCCCACCAGCGCCGTGACCACGCCGACTGGAATCACCTGGCCCTTGATCAAGGTGCGCGACAGCACATCGGCGGCGATCAGAAACAGCGCGCCGCCCAACGCACTGGCCGGCAGCAGGCGCGAGTGCCCGGTGCCCAGCAACAGGCGCACGGCGTGGGGGATCACCAGGCCGACAAAACCGATGGAGCCCACAATCGACACCATCACCGCCGTGACCAGCGCCGCGCAGCCCACCAGCACGATCTGCACTCGCCGCACCGGGATGCCCAGGGATGCCGCCGAGTCGCTGCCGAAGGTAAACGCATCCAGCGCGCGACGGTGCCACAGGCATACCGCCAACCCCAACAGCGCCACCGGCACCGCCAGCCACACCGATGGCCAGCGCACGCCGCTGAGGTTGCCCAGCAGCCAGAACAGAATGCCGCGCGCCTGTTCGGAGCTGGCCGACTTGGTGATCAGGTAGGCGGTGAGGGCGTTGAACAACTGCGAGCCGGCAATGCCCGCCAGGATGATCTGGCCGGTGCCGCTGGACGAACCGCTGGCCCGCGCGAGCAGGATCACCAGGGCAAACGCCGCCATCGCGCCGACGAATGCGCCGGCCGACAGCGACACCAGCCCGCCACCCACGCCCATCAGCGCCACCAGCACCGCGCCGGTCGAGGCGCCGGCGCTGATGCCCAGCAAATACGGATCGGCCAGCGGATTGCGCAGCAACGATTGCAGGATCACCCCGCAAGTGGCCAGCCCGGCACCGCAGGCGGCGGCGACCAGGGCGCGAGTCAGGCGGTAGTTCCACACCACGCCCTCGTCGATGGGGTCGAGCACATAACCGGCGTGCCACAGTTTGTTGGCGAGCACCTGCAACACCACCTGGGGTTCGATGGCGGTTTCGCCGATGGCCACCCCGGCGAGTACGGCAGCGAGCAGCAGCGCCAGGGCGAGGAGGGTGCGTAGCAGACTGGCGGTCATTGCGGCAGGTCGTAGCCGTCGATGGCGCTGGCCAGTTGTTCCAGGCCATCGAAGGTGCGCACGCTGGCCTGCAAGGCCAGGGCGTCGAGGATGATGATGCGGTTATGTTTGACCGCGTCCATGTTGCGCGTGACCGGGTCGCTGCGCAGGAAAGCGAGTTTCTTTTCGTGGTCGTCGGCGGGGTAGCGGCGGCGGTCCATGCGGGCGATTACCAGAAAGGTCGGGTTGGCCTTGGCGATGGTTTCCCAGCCGACGGCCGGCCACTCTTCGTCGGACTGCACCACGTTGCGCAGGCCGAGGGTCTCCAGCATGAATTCAGGCACGCCTTTATGGCCGGCCACGTACGGGTCGCTGGCCATCTCGGAGCTGGAGAACCACACCAGCGCACTGGCCTGCTTGAGACCCTTGCCCTGCGCCGTGGCGACGGCCTTGGCCAGGCGCGCCTTGAGGCTGTCGTTCAGTTGTTGGCCGCGATCCTGGACGTCGAAAATGGCTGCCAGTTGGCTGATGCTTTTGTAGATGGTGTCGATGCGAAACGGCTCCAGCCGCGTGCCGTCGGCGCCCACCAGGTTGTCCTTGCCTTCGCAATCGGAGGGCAGCAGGTAAGTGGGGATGTTCAGCTCATGAAACTGCTCGCGTGTGCCCACCACGCCTTGGGGGCCGACCACCCATTCCAGCTCGGCGGCCACCAGTTGCGGGCGCTTGGCGATCACGGCTTCGAAGCTCGGTTCGTTATTGGCCAGGCGCTCGATGGTGTCGTTCTGCGCCTTGAACTGCGGCAACACCGGGTTGAACCACAGCGAGGTGCCGACCACTTTGTCGCCTACACCGAGGGTGTAAAGCATCTCGGTGGCGGTCTGGCCGATGGTCACACTGCGCGCGGGGGCCTGGGCAAAGGTCAGCGTGCTGCCGCAGTTCTGCACCGTCAGCGGGTAGTGAGTGGGCGCGGCGTGAGCCAGGGTGGCCAGGCCGAAACTGGCGAGCAGGGCGGTAGCGCGTGGCAGCATGGGGCGTTCTCCGTGTGGACCGTACGTGCGACTGGGGAGCTACGGTCATGGAAACACGCCCTTGAACACCGCCGCCAAGGGCCGGGCAAGGAAGTCCTTCCCGGACACCCCGCCGGTTAGTGATGTTGCTGGGCCGGCAGGTCTCCTGACTGATGCGTCGTCGCCTCGCTCCAGCCTTCCCGGACGCGTCCAGTGGCAGTGGGGAGCAGGCTCGGCACCTACAGTTGCGGGGGCAGTTCCGATTGGCGCGGCGTACCGCGCTTCGGATTCCCTATTAGTCCCGTTCGGGAACCGGCGCGGTATGGTAGTCGATCAGGGCGAGGCGATATAGCCCGAAGAACGCCCGGTCATAGACGAATGTCTTGCGGGCCCCGGATGAGTGCCTCAATCCGCGTGCCGGTAGCGCGCTCTTCGTTGCTGAAGCCGTCGTAGTCAGCCAGGTTGGCGAAGCGAATGCCGGTCAACTGTTCAATTTGCAGCACGCTGCGCCGGTAGGTCCTGAGTGGGCCGAAGATCAGGTCGAGCTGCCCCAGCTCGCGGCTTTGATCGATCATGTAGGCACTGGCCGAGGGTTTGCCGTCATCGCCCAGGTAAGCCACCACTTTCCAGAATGCCTTGGGGATTTTCACGCCACGGTACACGCGGTCATCATCGGCGAACACCGGGCCGCTGAACACGGTGGCGCGGGCTTGCCAGCGTTGGGTGTTATCCAGGATGTAGTCTTCCAGCTCCAGCCAGGTCTTCTGGTTGAACCCGCTCATTTGCGGCGAACAGTTGGTGAAATGGAAGGTATCGACATTGGCGGTGGCGGCCTGCTCGCCCCAGTTGGGGGCTTGGCGCCGTACCAGGTGGCCGCGGTCCAGGCCGTTGTTGGTGTAGAGCGCTTCGCCCACCTGCGCGCTGATCGGCAGGCGACCGTCGTAGGCCCAGGTGTCATTGCTGCGGGTAATGTCTACGTGCTTGGCGCCATCGATATTGACGCCCACGTAGAGCGCCAGTCGCCGCGAGCGCGACATCGTTATCGAAAAGTGCGTGTAGTCCAGGCGCAGTGGTTCCACATCATCCTGCAACGCCTCGTCTGTAGTGGGCCAAGGCACGACGAAGCGGCTGAGAAAATCCGTAGCGTACCCTTGGCGGTCCTGCAGATCCTTGGCGGCGGTCACCCGTGGGGTTGCTGCCCGGGCTTCCAGCAGACTCGCGCTTGGCGCGATCAGTGGGCGCAGATCGGCCAGGCGCGGGCGATGGGACAAATCGATAGGGGGATTGCGGGCTGGCATGGGGTGTTCCTCTCGGTCCTTGAATACACACCAGTGCAGCATAGGCTCATGACAATTTCAGCCTGGTCGCTATCGCGATTGTCAGGGCAGCGCTTGTCACGTCGCCGCCAGCAGCCTTCTCACTTCGGCGACGATCAGATCGATCTTGAAGGGCTTGGCCAGCACGGCGTCAAACAGGTCCGAGCGCTCCATACCGATGTGCGCCTGCGCGCCGCTCATCAGGATGATCGGCAGGTGATTGACGCTCGGCAGGGCGCGCACCGCTTCGGCGAGTTGTTGACCGTCCATCACCGGCATCATGAAGTCTGTGATGATCAGCGACGGGCGTTCGCGCTCCAGCACGTCCAGTGCCTTGCGTCCGTTGCTCGCTGTGACGACCATGAACCCCTCATCCTCCAGCGCGAAGCCAAGGATGTCGGCGATCAGATATTCGTCATCGACGACCAGGATGGTGGTCATGTCAGTCCAACCCACACAAAGACTTAAAAAGCTGAACCAGGCAGCGCTGAATTGGACACCACTGAGGGGGCATTTCTTGAAACCTTTCTTAGATCAACGGCTTGGTCGCGGATGACCACTTCCAGGAGCGAGGGGTCATAGAAGCTGTCTCTGACCTTAAGAATGGAAAGCGTCCTTCTAAGTTCAGACTGAATCTCGAAGAAACGCATCAACATCAAGTTGTCGGCAATGCTCGACAGCTCGGATGCCGGTGAACTGACCTCGGAACCGAACAGATCGTGCATTTCCCAGGTCGCGAATACCGTGACGCCACGGGCGCGCAGTTCGTTCATCAGCGCGCTGTAGAAATCGGTGATGCGCGCCGGGTTGGTGGACACGCGGGTCATGCCGCTGAGGCTGTCGATAAACAGACGCTTGATGCCTTTTTCTTCCACCAGGCCCAGCAGACGCGCGCCCAGACCGTCGAGCAAACCTTCGGTGGTGGGCTGCCAGGCGATGCTCAGGGCGCCGCTGTCCTGCATCTGTTGCAAGTCGATGCCGAGGGACAGGCCCTTGAGTTGCAGGCGCTGCGGGCTTTCGTAAAAGCCGAAGTGCAGACCCGGCGCGTCCACCGTGGACTCGGACAAAAACTTGAGGCCCAAAGTGGTCTTGCCGATGCCCGACGGGCCCATCACCAGGGTCACGCTGGAGCTGTGCAGGCCGCCGCCGAGAATCGCGTCCAGTGAAGTGATGCCGCTGGGGATGCGCGTCAGGTCGGCGCTGTCCGGTGCGGAAGGGCGGCCATAGAGGCTTTCCAGGCGCGGGTACACCACCAGGCCGTCGTTGGTGATTTCGCATTCGTGCAGGCCGGTGAGCGCGCCGCTGCCGCGGGTCTTGCGCAATTGGATACGGCGGACCGAGCGGGTGCCGAACAGTTCTTCGCCCATTTCGATCACGCCGTCGACCATGGTGTGTTCTGGGCTGCCGTCGTCCAATCGCGAGCTGGTCAGAAACAGCACGGTGCAACCGGCGAAGGCGGCATGGCCTTGCAGTTCGGAGATGAATTTTTTCGTGTCGATGGGTGAGTCAGCTTTGGAGCGCGCATTGAGCAGGCCGTCCACCACCATGACGGTAGCCTTTTGCCGACTGATTTCGCGCCGGAGCAACTTCACCACCTCGTCGAGACCTTCGTTTTCCAGGGTGTCGAAGGCGCTGACGAATTGGATTTCGGCGCCGACGCGGGAGGCATCGAAAAAGCTCAGGGTGGACAGAAACTGGAAAAGGCGGTCGTGGGATTCCGCCAGCAACGTAGCGACCAAGACACGGCCGCCGTTGCGCGCATGATGAAACCCCAGCTGGTTGGCGAGGATGGTTTTACCGGAGCCGGGGCGCCCCTGGATGATATAGGACGCCCCAGACACCAGCCCTCCCTTGAGCAGAGCATCCAGCCCTTCGATTCCGCTTTGAAGGCGATTTAGCTTTTCCACAGTGCGATCCTGACCCTAAAAACATGCTGTTAAGCCGAGTGGACAGGATGCTAACGCCATTTGTTCAATGGGGCTACTTACGATCCAGCCACACCGTCTGTGCATTACAGAACTCTCGTACGCCAAAGTGCGACAACTCGCGGCCGAACCCGCTCTTTTTCACACCGCCAAAAGCGACGCGCGGATCGGAAACGCTGAACGCATTGACGAAGATACCGCCAGTCTCCAGTTGGTCGGCGATCTGGCGCGCCTTGGCCGGATCCTCGGTGAAAATGCTGGCGGTGAGGCCGAACTCGCTGTCATTGGCCAGGGCCACGGCGTGGTCGGCATCGCGGGCAGTGATGATCGAGGCTACCGGGCCAAACAGTTCTTGTTTGAAGGAGGTCATCTGGTCGGTGACATCCGCCAGGACCGTCGGCTGATAATAGTTGCCGGCCCCCTCGACTTTGTCGCCGCCCAGCAGCAGGGTGGCGCCTTCGTTCAGGGTCGCCTGGACTTGCCCATACAGTTCGTCGCGCAGGTCGAAGCGCGCCATCGGGCCGACGTAAGTGCTGTCGGCGGTCGGGTCGCCCATGACCAGGGCGCGAGTGGCTTCGACGAACTTCGCGGTGAAGGCTTTTGCCACCCCTTCCTCAATGATCAGGCGCTTGGCGGCGGCGCAGACCTGGCCGCTGTTCTGGAAGCGGCCGATGACGGCGGCCTGCACGGCGGCGTCGAGGTCGGCGTCGTTGAGCACGATAAATGGGTCGGAGCCGCCCAGTTCCAGCACACATTTTTTCAGCGCGGCGCCGGCCTGTGAGCCGATGGCGATGCCGGCCCGCACACTGCCGGTGAGGGTGACGGCGGCGATGCGTGGGTCAGCGATGGCGTTGGACACGCCATCCTGGGTCACGTTGAGCACTTCGAACAGGCCATCAGGGAAACCGGCTTGCTGGAACGCTGCTTTGATCAGGTACGCGCAGCCCATCACATTCGGCGCGTGCTTGAGCACGTAGGTATTGCCAGCGAGCAAAGTCGGCACGGCACCGCGCAGCACCTGCCAGACCGGGAAGTTCCACGGCATCACGGCGAGGATCGGCCCCAGCGGGCGGTACTCGATGTGCGCCGTGCCGTTGTCCACCAAGGTCGGTTCCGGGACGAGCATGGCCGGGCCGTGGGCGGCGTACCACTCGCTGAGTTGGGCGCATTTTTCGATTTCGGCACGGGCCTGGGCAATGGGTTTGCCCATTTCCAGGGTGATCATCTGCGCCATGGCTTCGGCCTGCTCGCGCAGAGCAGTGGCCAGGGCCAGCAGCAGCTCGGCACGCTGGCAGACCGGCTGGCGACGCCAAGTGCGGAACGCCCGGGTAGCGCGATCAAGCGCCGCGTCCAGTTGCGGTGCGGTTTCGTAAGGGTAGCTGCCGACGGTTTCGCCGCTGGCCGGGTTGATCGAGAGGGCGTGGGTCTGGGAAGTGATTGCGTTCATGGCGCCGTCCTGCTGAATGGGAGGAATGGGTTCAGCGTACGGGGCTGGCTCTTTTCTGAGAACTGAATAATATTGAGCGATACATTCACGAATGGAGAATGACTTGGATCTGGTGCAGTTGGAAATCTTCAAGGCCGTGGCCGAGCAGGGCAGTATCAGTGCCGCGGCACAGCTGATCCATCGGGTGCCGTCGAACCTGACCACGCGCATCAAGCAGTTGGAGCAGGACTTGGGCGTCGAGTTGTTTATTCGCGAGAAGAGCCGTTTGCGCTTGTCGCCGGCTGGGTGGAATTTCCTCGGCTATGCGCGGCGCATTCTCGATCTGGTGCAAGAGGCTCGCGCCACGGTGGCGGGGGAGGAGCCCCAGGGCGCGTTCGCCCTGGGCTCGCTGGAAAGTACGGCGGCGGTGCGCATCCCAGCCTTGCTGGCGGCCTATAACCAGAAGCACGCCAAGGTCGAGTTGGACCTGAGCACCGGGCCATCGGGCACTATGATCGAAGGTGTGCTGTCGGGGCGCCTGACGGCCGCGTTTGTCGACGGGCCGGTGTTGCACTCGACCCTGGAAGGTGTGGCGGTGTTCGAGGAAGAGATGGTGGTGATCGCGCCGCTGCACCACGCGCCGATCACCCGAGGGCAAGACGTGAATGGCGAGAACATCTATACGTTCCGCTCCAATTGCTCTTACCGGCATCACTTTGAGCGCTGGTTTTCCCAGGATGGCGCGGTGCCGGGCAAAATCTTCGAAATCGAGTCGTACCACGGTATGTTGGCGTGCGTCAGTGCCGGTGCCGGGCTGGCGTTGATGCCGCGCAGCATGCTGGAAAGCATGCCGGGGTCGGCGGCGGTGAGTGTGTGGCCGCTGGCCGATACCTTCCGCTTATTGAATACCTGGCTGATCTGGCGGCGTGGCACGGTGTCGCAGAGTTTGAACAGCTTTGTGAAGCTGCTGGAGGAGGGCGGCCTGGTTGCCGCCTGAGTTATCGATAGGGGAGTGGATTTGCCCTCTCCCACATGTTGGTCTTCATCAGCCGCCGAACTGGAAGGTGCCCATGGCCAATTTCGCCATGATCGCCGTTGCCCCCAGTTGCACCAGCCACAGTGCCAAACCACCGAGGAACACACCGAGCGCCACTTGCAGCACCAGGCTTTTTTCACGCTTGGGGTGGTGGGTGGCACGCGGGGGGAAGGGGTCCATGTCGTCGGGGTCGGCGCGCAGGTCCAAGTCATCGTTTCGCATAGGGCTCTCACAGCAAAGGGGCGGTGGGGTTCAGTCTAGGGGCTGGATACGAAAAAGGGGAAGCCATCGGCTTCCCCTCCTTATGCAACCAGCAGGTTTACAGGACCTGAACGATTGCCTTTGTGACCGCATCGATGTTGGCCTGGTTCAACGCTGCCACGCAGATCCGCCCGGTATCCAACGCATAAATACCGAACTCGGTGCGCAGGCGGGTAACTTGCTCAACGGTCAGGCCGGAGTAGGAGAACATCCCGCGCTGGCGGCCGACGAAGCTGAAGTCGTGGCCCGGTGCAGCCTTGGCCAGTTCGGCGACCATCTGCTCACGCATGCCACGGATGCGCAGGCGCATTTCGGCCAGTTCGGCTTCCCACTGAGCACGCAGCTCCGGGTTGTTGAGTACCGCCGCGACGATGGCCGCGCCGTGGGTCGGTGGGTTGGAGTAGTTGGTGCGGATCACACGCTTGACCTGGGACAGGATGCGCGCGCTTTCTTCCTTGGACTCGCTGACGATCGACAGCGCGCCTACGCGCTCGCCATACAGCGAGAACGACTTGGAGAACGAGCTGGACACAAAGAAGGTCAGGCCCGACTCGGCGAACAGGCGCACGGCGGCGGCGTCTTCGTCGATGCCATCGCCAAAGCCTTGGTAGGCCATGTCGAGGAACGGCACCAGGTTTTTGGCCTTGACCACGTCCAAGACTTTTTGCCAGTCGGCCGGGCTCAGGTCGACGCCGGTCGGGTTGTGACAGCAGGCGTGCAGCACCACGATGGACTGCGGCGGCAGGGCGTTGAGGTCTTCGAACAGGCCGGCACGGTTTACGTCGTGGGTGGCGGCATCGTAGTAGCGATAGTTCTGCACCGGGAAACCGGCGGTTTCGAACAGCGCGCGGTGGTTTTCCCAGCTCGGGTCGCTGATGGCCACCACGGCGTCAGGCAGCAGCTGCTTGAGGAAGTCTGCGCCGATCTTCAGCGCGCCGGTGCCGCCAACGGCTTGCACGGTGACCACCCGCTCAGCGCTGAGCAATGGCGATGCTTGACCGAACAGCAGGGTCTGCACGGCCTTGTCGTAGGCGGCGATACCATCGATCGGCAAGTACCCGCGAGCGGCATGTTGCGCCACGCGAATGGCTTCCGCTTCGGCAACGGCACGCAAGAGTGGAATCTTCCCCTCCTCGTTGCAGTAAACGCCTACGCCAAGGTTGACCTTGGTGGTTCGGGTGTCGGCGTTGAATGCTTCGTTGAGGCCCAGGATTGGATCGCGTGGTGCCATTTCGACAGCGGAGAACAGGCTCATTTTTGCGGCAGCTCTATGGGGGGTAGGAGGGACGTGTCGCGCTCCAGCCGAATGCACTAGAGCGGTGCACAAACGGGGAGCTAGTATAGAGGCCATCATCGCCGAGGGCGACCACCGAAACGGCTTTTCGGCCAAGTTTTTCGGTTTATTTACCGACCGTTAGTCATATTGCAACCTTGATCGAAAACCCAGGGTCAGACGATTGCCTTGAAAGCCGTCACATTCGCCTCCACTTGTATGGCTATCATGATTATTTCCTACGGCCCGCTCTGTATTTTCGCGGGTGGTGGTCTATTTCTTCCCCGACCGCTTTACAGTCTGGGGTGACTTCAAGAGGTACGTTATGTCGGATTTCCAACTAGTCACCCGCTTCGAACCCGCCGGCGATCAGCCCGAGGCCATTCGCCAGATGGTCGAAGGCATTGAAGCCGGCCTGGCCCACCAGACGCTGCTCGGGGTGACCGGTTCAGGCAAGACCTTCAGCATCGCCAACGTCATCGCCCAGGTGAACCGCCCGACCCTGGTGCTGGCGCCGAATAAAACCCTGGCCGCGCAGTTGTATGGCGAGTTCAAGGCGTTTTTTCCGAACAACGCGGTGGAGTACTTCGTTTCCTACTACGACTACTACCAGCCCGAAGCCTACGTGCCGTCCTCCGATACCTTTATCGAGAAGGACGCCTCGATCAACGACCATATCGAGCAGATGCGCCTGTCCGCGACCAAGGCGCTGCTGGAGCGCAAGGACGCAATCATCGTTACCACGGTGTCGTGCATCTACGGCTTGGGCAGCCCGGAAACCTATCTGAAGATGGTGCTGCACGTCGATCGCGGCGACAAACTCGACCAGCGCGAGCTGCTGCGTCGTTTGGCGAGCCTGCAATACACCCGCAACGACATGGACTTCGCCCGGGCCACCTTCCGCGTGCGCGGCGATGTGATTGATATTTACCCGGCCGAATCGGACCTGGAGGCGATCCGCATCGAGCTGTTCGACGATGAAGTCGAGAGCCTGTCGGCGTTCGATCCGTTGACCGGCGAGGTAATTCGCAAACTGCCGCGCTTCACCTTCTATCCGAAAAGCCACTATGTGACGCCCCGCGAAACCCTGATGGGCGCGATTGAGGGCATCAAAGTCGAATTGGCCGAACGCTTGGAATACCTGCGCGCCAACAATAAGCTGGTGGAAGCCCAGCGCCTGGAACAGCGCACCCGCTTCGACCTGGAGATGATCCTGGAGCTGGGTTACTGCAACGGCATCGAAAACTACTCGCGTTACCTCTCAGGCCGCGAGTCCGGCGCGCCGCCGCCGACCCTCTATGACTACCTGCCGCCGGATGCGCTGCTGGTGATCGATGAATCCCACGTCAGCGTGCCGCAGGTGGGCGCGATGTATAAGGGTGACCGTTCGCGCAAGGAAACCCTGGTGGAATACGGTTTCCGCCTGCCGTCGGCGCTGGATAACCGGCCGATGCGCTTCGATGAGTGGGAGGCCATCAGCCCGCAGACGATTTTTGTCTCGGCAACGCCTGGCAACTACGAAGCCGAGCATGCCGGGCGGGTGATCGAGCAGTTGGTGCGTCCCACCGGCCTGGTGGACCCGGAAATCGAAATCCGCCCGGCGCTGACCCAGGTCGACGACCTGCTGTCGGAAATCAACAAGCGCGTGGCCCTGGAAGAGCGGGTGCTGGTCACTACGCTGACCAAACGCATGTCCGAAGACTTGACCGACTACCTGGCCGACCACGGCGTGCGTGTGCGCTACCTGCACTCGGACATCGACACCGTGGAGCGCGTGGAGATCATCCGCGATCTGCGCTTGGGCACCTTTGATGTGCTGGTGGGCATCAACCTGCTGCGCGAAGGCCTGGACATGCCGGAAGTGTCGCTGGTGGCGATCCTGGATGCAGATAAAGAAGGCTTCCTGCGCTCCGAGCGTTCGCTGATCCAGACCATCGGCCGCGCGGCGCGTAACCTCAATGGTCGTGCGATTTTGTACGCGGACCGTATCACCGGTTCCATGGAGCGGGCGATCGGCGAGACCGAGCGTCGTCGCGACAAGCAAATTGCCTTCAACCTCGAACATGGCATCACGCCCAAAGGTGTGTTCAAGGACGTTGCCGACATCATGGAAGGCGCCACCGTGCCCGGCTCGCGCAGCAAGAAGCGCAAGGGCATGGCCAAGGCCGCGGAGGAGAGTGCCAAGTACGAAAACGAACTGCGCTCGCCGAGTGAAATCACCAAGCGGATTCGGCAGTTGGAAGAGAAGATGTACCAGTTGGCGCGCGACCTGGAGTTTGAAGCGGCGGCGCAGACGCGTGACGAGATTGGCAAGTTGCGTGAGCGATTGCTGGCGGTTTGATCTGCGCTGAATTGACTGGCCTTATCGGGGGCAAGCCCCCTCTCACAGTTGAAATGTGTTCACAGATCCAAGTGTGGGAGGGGGCTTGCCCCCGATAGCCGCGCCGCGGTTTTCCAGAAAACCCCCTGGGCTGTTACCATTCGCCCCTTGTTTCAATTTTCAGTTATATCGCCCATTCGAGACCTGCCATGACCACCGTCCGCACGCGCATCGCGCCATCGCCCACTGGGGATCCCCACGTCGGTACCGCTTACATCGCCTTGTTCAACTACTGCTTCGCCAAGCAGCACGGCGGTGAATTCATTCTGCGGATCGAAGACACCGATCAACTGCGCTCCACCCGCGAGTCGGAGCAGCAGATTTTCGATGCGCTGCGCTGGTTGGGCATTACCTGGGCCGAAGGCCCGGACGTGGGCGGCCCCCACGGCCCGTATCGCCAGAGCGAGCGCAGCGACATCTACAAGCAGTACACCCAGCAACTGGTCGACATGGGGCATGCGTTCCCATGCTTCTGCACCGCCGAAGAACTCGACCAGATGCGCGCCGAACAACAGGCCCGGGGCGAAACGCCGCGCTACGACGGTCGCGCGCTGTTGCTATCCAAAGAAGAAGTGGCACGTCGCCTGGCTGCCGGCGAACCCCATGTGATCCGCATGAAGGTGCCGAGCGAAGGCGTGTGTGTGGTGCCGGACATGCTGCGCGGTGACGTCGAGATCCCGTGGGACCGCATGGACATGCAGGTGCTGATGAAGACCGACGGCCTGCCCACGTACTTCCTGGCCAACGTGGTCGACGACCACCTGATGGGCATCACCCATGTGCTGCGCGGCGAAGAATGGCTGCCGTCGGCGCCGAAGCTGATCCTGCTCTACGAATACTTCGGCTGGGAGCAACCGCAACTGTGCTACATGCCGCTGTTGCGTAACCCGGACAAGAGCAAGTTGTCCAAACGCAAGAACCCGACTTCGGTGACCTTCTACGAGCGCATGGGCTTTATGCCCGAAGCGATGCTCAATTACCTGGGTCGCATGGGCTGGTCGATGCCGGACGAGCGCGAGAAGTTCTCGCTGCAGGAGATGGTCGACAACTTCGACTTGTCCCGTGTGTCGCTGGGTGGGCCGATCTTCGATATCGAAAAGCTGTCGTGGCTCAACGGCCAATGGCTGCGTGACTTGCCGGTGGAAGAATTCGCCAGCCGTGTGCAGCAGTGGGCGTTGAACCCTGAATACATGATGAAGATCGCACCGCTGGTGCAGGGCAGGGTGGAGACCTTCAGCCAGGTCGCGCCGTTGGCCAGTTTCTTCTTTGCGGGGGGCGTGAACCCGGATCCGAAGCTGTTTGAATCCAAGAAGCTCTCGGGTGATCAGGTTCGCCAGTTGATGCAGTTGATCCTGTGGAAACTGGAAAGCCTGCGTCAGTGGGAGAAGGACGCCATCACCGCGACGATTCAGGCGGTGGTCGAGTCCCTGGAGTTGAAACTGCGCGACGCCATGCCGCTGATGTTTGCGGCGATCACGGGGCAGGCCAGTTCGGTGTCGGTGCTTGATGCGATGGAAATTCTCGGCCCTGACCTGACGCGTTTCCGTCTGCGCCAAGCGCTTGATTTGCTGGGTGGTGTGTCGAAGAAAGAAAACAAAGAGTGGGAAAAGCTGCTGGGCACTATCGCTTAAGCACGCGGTTGTAACGACGAAACCCCGGTTTTCCGGGGTTTCGTCGGTAAGTGATTGTTATCCCGGCAAAAAATTTTGGAAATTGTTGAAAATAAATTTGACACGTTTCCAAACCGCCATTAAGATTCGCCCCGTCCTCACCGATGAGGGGCTATAGCTCAGCTGGGAGAGCGCTTGCATGGCATGCAAGAGGTCAACGGTTCGATCCCGTTTAGCTCCACCAATTTGCAGGTTCAAGGTCTGGCCACACCGTCCTTGAATCGATCAGAACTCAGCTCTGATCCGTTGTACAGAAGGTTTTGTCCCCTTCGTCTAGTGGCCTAGGACACCGCCCTTTCACGGCGGTAACAGGGGTTCGAGTCCCCTAGGGGACGCCAGTTTCAACAAGCAGCTCGCAAGGTCTGCTGCGCCGCGAGGCGAAAAATCTGGGGCTATAGCTCAGCTGGGAGAGCGCTTGCATGGCATGCAAGAGGTCAACGGTTCGATCCCGTTTAGCTCCACCAATTTACAGGTTCAAGGTTCCGGCCACACCGTCCTTGGATCGATCAGTCTCAGCCTGATCAATTGTATAGAAGGTTTGTGTCCCCTTCGTCTAGTGGCCTAGGACACCGCCCTTTCACGGCGGTAACAGGGGTTCGAGTCCCCTAGGGGACGCCACGATTACCCGCTCTGCGGGATTTTTAAGGGTCATTCAATTATTGAATGGCCCTTTTGTTTGTCTGGCGTTTGGCCAATTCCTCCTTCCCTTTCTTCTTGTCGTTCTGACCAGTGGTCATACCCGTCGCTTGCGGAATATTATTATGGTAATAATATTCAACCCATGAACCACGGAGGCAACGATGAGCGACAAAAAAGCGCAAACCCGCGAACGCATTCTGCAGGCTGCCAGCGCTGCGTTGATTCAGCGTGGCCCGGCTGAGCCTAGCGTCGGTGAAGTCATGGGGGCGGCGGGGCTGACCGTGGGTGGCTTCTACGCACACTTTGAAAGCAAGGACGCGCTGATGCTGGAGGCATTCAGTCAGTTGCTGGCTCAGCGCCGCGCGTCCATCAATGACCTGGACGAGCAGATCACCGGCGAAGAGCGCCGCGCCCTGGCGGCGGCGTTTTATCTGTCGCGCAAACACCGCGACTCAACCTCCCAGGCCTGCCCGCTACCCGCCACGGTCGGGGAGATGGGGCGCTTGCCAGAGGCGTTCCGCCAGGTGCTCAGCGAACATGTTGAATTGATGGCTGCACAGTTGGCGACGTGCCCGGAAGACATCGACAAGGCCCTGGCGGACATGGCGTTGATGGTGGGTGGACTGACCCTGGCGCGTGCGCTCGGGCCGGGGGAATTGTCGGATCGGGTGATGCGCGCGGCCAAGTCGGCGGTGCGTTAAAAGGAGCGGGTTATGGGTGCGTTAACCTGGGTGCGAGGTGTCAACGGTACATTGGGGTACGTGGCGCCGCGAACGGTGGCCAACAGAATGCGGCGTGTGTTCATGACCCCGCGCGAATTGCCGCCCCGTGATTGGGAGTTGCCGCTGCTGGCGCAGGCGCAGCGTGTCACGTTGCGTTTCGGTTTGTCGGCGCTGCGCTGGGGCGAAGGGCCCGCCGTGCTGCTGATGCACGGCTGGGAAGGCCGGCCAACCCAATTCGCCAGCCTCATCAATGCGCTGGTCGACAACGGCTACTCCGTGATCGCCCTGGACGGCCCGGCCCATGGCCATTCGCCGGGGCGTGAAGCCCATGTGCTGCTGTTTGCCCGAGCCATGTTGGAGGCGGCCGCCGAGTTGCCGCCGCTGCACGCGGTTATCGGCCATTCCATGGGCGGGGCGAGTGCCATGCTCGCCGTGCAATTGGGATTGCGCACCAATGCGTTGGTAAGCATTGCTGCGCCGTCGCGCTTTCTGGATGTGCTGCGCGGCTTTACCCGTATGGTGGGCCTGCCGACGCGGGCGCGGCTGGCATTTATCCAAGAGGTCGAGCTGACATTTGGTATGCCACTCAAACATCTGGATGTCGCTCACTACGATATGGCTATTCCCGGGCTGATCGTGCACGCCGAGGACGATACGTTTGTGCCCGTCAAGGCCGCCAAGGCCATCCACGAGGCCTGGTTCGACAGCCGCTTGCTGCAACTGGAGCAGGGCGGGCATCAGAAGGTACTGGCCGATCCACGGGTGATCGACGGTGTGCTGACGTTGTTGGCCGGCGCTCGGTTACAGGAGCGACAAAGCGCCTGATACACTGCTGCCCCCTGACATTAATCGACCGGGAGCAGCGCATGGGCTGGGATTTGGCAACGCCGTTTATCATTGACCTGCAGGTCGCCCCTGAAGACATTGACGGTCTGGGGCACGCCAACAACGCAGTGTATGTCGCCTGGCTCGAACGCTGCGCCTGGCGCCATTCGCAGCGCTTGGGGTTGGACCTTGCCGAGTACCGTCGATTGGATCGTGCCATGGCGGTGGTGCGTCATGAAATCGACTACCTGGCGGCCGGGTACGAAGGCGATGAGTTGCAGTTGGCCACCTGGATCGTCGATTGGGATCAGCGTCTGAAGATGACCCGCCGTTTCCAACTGGTCCGCCCCCGGGATGGCGCCACCTTGCTGCGGGCGCACACCACATTCGTCTGCATTGAGCTGTCCAGCGGCAAGCCCAAGCGCATGCCGACGGAGTTTCTCGATGGCTATGGCCCCGCCCTGACAGGGGGTTAACGGTTGCAGTGGGAAACCCAGTAAACTGCGCCACGATTTTTCTTGAGTGTTTTCCATGCAAATTGCTTTGGCGCCCATGGAGGGGCTGGTCGATAACATCCTGCGTGACGTGCTGACCCGCGTCGGCGGGATTGACTGGTGCGTGACCGAATTCATCCGCGTCAACGACCGCCTGCTCACCCCAGCCTATTTCCATAAGCTCGCGCCTGAACTGCTGCACGGTGCCCACACCGCAGCGGGTGTGCCATTGCGTGTGCAATTGCTCGGCTCCGACCCGGTTTGCCTGGCGGAAAACGCCGCGTTGGCCTGTGAACTGGGCTCCGAAGTGATCGACTTGAACTTCGGCTGTCCAGCCAAGACCGTCAATAAATCGCGCGGCGGTGCCGTGCTGCTCAAGGAACCAGAGCTGCTTAACCAGATTGTCGAGCATGTGCGCCGCGCGGTGCCGGCGCATATCCCGGTGACTGCCAAGATGCGCCTGGGCTTCGACAGCCCCGACGGTGCGCTGGTATGCGCCACAGCCCTGGCCGAGGGCGGCGCCGCCCATATCGTGGTGCACGCCCGTACCAAGACCGATGGCTACAAGCCGCCCGCGCATTGGGAGTGGATTCCTCGTGTGCAGGACGTGGTCAAGGTGCCGGTGTTCGCCAATGGCGATATCTGGAGTGTTGAAGACTGGCGGCGTTGTCGCGAAGTCAGCGGCGCCGAAGACATCATGCTCGGCCGTGGCTTGGTGGCGCGTCCTGATCTCGCGCGGCAAATCGCAGCTGCTCGCGCAGGTGAAGACGTGGTGGAAATGTCCTGGGCACAGCTGCAACCGCTGCTGCAGGATTTCTGGGTGCAATGCGTGGCGCAATTGACCGAGCGCCAGGCGCCAGGTCGCCTGAAGCAGTGGCTGGCGATGTTGACGCGTAACTACCCCGAAGCGGTGGCGTTGTTTGCCGCCTTGCGGCGTGAGACATCGCTGGAGCAAGTCAGTCTTTTGCTCGGTGTGGCCCATCCGCCGGTTTATCAGCCCTGACGGAGGAGTGGGTCGGCGGTATGGCGTGAATGGCTGCATGTTTCCAGGAAATGCTCCGTATCGAAAGATGCGGGGCATTTTTTGTTTATGGGCGGCATCAGTGGGGCGGCGTCAAGTGAGATGTATTTTTTATATTTAACCAAGCTGATGTATCGCCGGGTGTCTTTTTATTTAAGTTCATACACATGTGTCAGTTTGTCTTGATTTGTTTCTTGCGAGGCTGTTAGCAGAATCAATTACTGGGCGGTATCCGGAATTATTTCGCTGAGTTGCGCGCGCGTCGATTTATTAATATGTATTTCCGTTAATGCCTTCGCTTGGCGGCTTGATTCGCGGACTTCCGATAAAAGCCATGAGGCATTATCTGAAAATTCGGTTTGGTTTCCTTATATGAAATGCGATTCGAGGAACCCGACAGCGTTATTTTCCACGAAAGTAGGGACTGTGAAGCAGCCTTGTTGCTTGCTGGTCAATAAGACTATTGCTTTCCTATTCCTATAACGGAGTCAGGTTGCGTTAATTGAGGAAGTTATGAATGTCTCTAACGATCAATAATCCTAATTTTGTAAAACCTGATACATCGATTCTCGATCAACCGTCGTCCAAGCCGACGAGCGCTGATGCTAAATCCACCCCGCCTAGTAGCACTTCCCGTTCCGATGTTTCGACGACGCGCTTTGAAAATTCTAGCGTTAAAAATAACGAGTTGATGTTCAGTGCGGGTGCACTCTCTAAGATGTTTGACATGATCGAACAGTTTTTTAGGTCTATGCGGGAAGTGTTTGTTGGGCGAAATAATGCGCCTGATCTTATGTCTGGTTTGAAGCATTCGCCGGGTCTTACGCCGGACGTCACCAAAGCGCCTGTGAAGCCGGATGCCGCTGACCAACCGGCGACGCCAGGCGCAGATAAGCGATTGGTAAAGCCGGATATGGAAAAGCAATCGGTGAAGCCGGATGCTGCCAACCAATCCGTGACACCAGGCTTGGATAAGCGTCGGGTAACCCCTCAGACAACGGACCCCTCCGGTAAGGCTGACGCAGAGAAGTCGATGGTTTTAGCGGACGCCCGCAACACCCCAAAACCGGTGATGCCGCAAGTGCCCCGGCCTGAGGTCGCAGTGACCAACGATGCAAAGGCGAACGTACAGGTGAATGTCAACGTCAGCCATTGTCACTGCCCCGACCACGGCGTATTGCCTGATAGTGGGATCAGGCCAAGGGTTGTCCCAGACGTGCGCGTTGGGCCCAATCCCGATGTAATGCCTGGCGTAACGCCAAAACCCGCGCCGAGAGTTAAGCCTGAGGTGAAACCGGACACGAAGCCAGACGTGAAGTTGGAAGTGAAACCGGACACGAACCCGGCCGTGAAGTTGGATGTGAAACCCGACACGAACCCGGCCGTGAAGTTGGATGTGAAACCGGACACGAATCCGGCCGTGAAGTTGGATGTGAAGCCGGACACGAAACCCAACGTGACGCCACCCGTCAAGCCGGACACCCTCGTCGAAGTTAAACCTGACAAAACGGAACCTGATTTGACCAGCCCTGGCCCAGCGGAAAATACATTCGATAACAGGGACTGGCGTTTCAATAGGCGGCCTGCATTCAGGCGTTGAAAACAACAGGCTAGGATCGTTCACGTAAAACAATGACTTCTCCGGTGTCGGCTCGGTTCGGTGAGGTCATTGTTCAAGGAGTCAGTTATGCCATGTCCTTTAATTAATAATGTTGCGCGTGTGATAGATGTGCGTCAGGTCCTTGGTGTTGATACTTTCAACGCAGTGAATGAAGACGTCTCGCACGGTTATTCCAGAAATAACATAAAGTTTGATGCGTCGCCCAGCGCCGTCGCGAATGTAAAAAATAGTGCTGTCCAAAATGCGGATGCGGTCAATTCATTGGTGGCATTGTTTACTTCATTTTTTAACCAGTTAATTGGCTTGATATCCAATAAAAAAGAAACAACCGTACCTGACGTTCCACGTCCCCCTGACGTCCTGCCAAAGGTCGTACCTGATCCGACACCGCCCGCTCCCGGACCCGCCACGGATATCCCGGGTCTTTCAAGCAAGCGTAATGGTGCCAAGCCGGAGAATATTTGGAGTGGTTTTCGTCAGGGCCCCGATGGCAATTGTGTCACTGTCTCGGCGATTAAGGCGGCGATGCATCGCTTCGGTCAAAGCCCAACGGATATTTATAAAGAGGTGAAAAAAACCAGTACGGGTTATCACGTGGTCATGCGGGACGGCTATGAACTGACCTTGAGCGACCAAGAGTTGAGAGAGGGCGCACAAGGCGCGAAGTTTATTGGCCCGGACAAAGGAATGCTCAAGGATGCGCAGTTTTTGTTTGCGGTGAGCGCCAAGCGTGCTCAACGGGACAATAACGACGGCACGGCGGGCAGGAGTTACCGTGCAGCGATCCACAGCTTGAACAACGGTGAGGATGAAACCATGGCAGGTGAGGGGTTTGAACGGCTTGGATTGAAAAAGCACATGAAAAGAGTCTCCGTGCGTGAGCTCGCCCGTGGACAAATAGGCATGTGTAATCGAGCCGGGCATTCGGTGGCGGTTATCAACGGACGTGAAGAGTTGTGGGGGCGACAGGGTTCGACACCGAGACGGGGCGTTGCAGTAGCCCTGGTCTAGGGGTCGCTTACCTGCGCTGAAGGGCGGGTGTCGGCTATACCAGCAGCCGTCTGAAGCCTTCGATCGGCAGCGGACGACTGTGTAAATACCCCTGGTACAAATGGCAGCCCAGCATCTGCAGGAATGCCAGTTGTTCAGGGGTTTCCACGCCCTCGGCAATCACCTCCAGATTCAAACTGCGCGCCATGGCCACAATGGCGCGGATGATTTCGGCATCGTTGGGATCGTGGGTGGCATCGCGGACAAACGATTGGTCGATTTTCAGCGCGTCCACCGGCAAGCGCTTGAGGTAAGTGAGGGATGAATAGCCGGTGCCGAAGTCATCCATCGCAAAGCTCACGCCGAGTTTTTTCAGGCGGCGCATCTTGCTGATGGTGTCGTCGAGGTTCTGGATCACGATGCCTTCGGTGATTTCCAGTTTCAGCAGGCTGCAGGGCAAGGAGTGCTGCTGCAGACTGCGCTCCACCCGCTCGACAAAATCGCTCTGGCGGAACTGCCGCGGGCTGATGTTCACACACAGGCTGAAGTCCAACGGGTCGATCTTGCCCTCCTGAAGCAATTGCCCGAACGCCGCGCAGGCCTCGTCGAGAATCCAGGTGCCGACTTCAAGGATCAAGCCACTGTCTTCCAATACCTTGATAAATTCCGCCGGCGACTGCGCGCCCAATTGCGGGTGCTGCCAGCGCACCAAAGCTTCGGCGCCGACGATACGGTTGCCGCGCGCGTCCACTTGCGGCTGGTAATGCACGCTGAACTCGCCGCGGGAAAGGGCCAGGCGCAGGTCGGTTTCCATGCGCAGCCGTTCGCTGGCGGTCTTCTGCATGCTGTTGTGGAACATTTGCGTGGTGTTGCGCCCCGAGTCCTTGGCGCGGTACAGCGCGATGTCGGCGCGCTTGAGCAGGTCGGCCGGGGTCGAACCGTGGTCGGGGATCAGCGCCACGCCGATGCTGGGAGTGACTTGCAGGCGGTGACCGTCCAAAAACATTGGCTCCGAGAGCAACTCGCGCAGGGTATTGGCCAGGTTCTGAACCTGATGGCTGACTTCGTTGCGTGAGCCTTCCAGACCGCTAAGCAACACCACGAACTCATCGCCGCCCAGGCGCGCCACGGTGTCTTCCATGCGCACGCTGGCTTCAAGCCGCGCGGTGACGATTTTCAACACGGTGTCGCCCACCGGGTGGCCGAGGGAATCGTTGATGTGCTTGAAATGGTCCAGGTCCAGAAACAACAGCGCTCCGCGCAGGTTGTGGCGCTTGAGCAATGCAATCTGCTGGCTCAGACGATCCATCAGCAGCGCGCGGTTGGGCAGGTTGGTCAGTGGGTCGTGATAGGCCAGGTGGCGGATCTGCGCCTGGGCGTTTTTCAGCAGGCTCACATCCCGCGCCGTCAGCAGCAGGCACGGGGTTTCATTCAGCGTAATGGGCTCCACCGAGACTTCCACTGCCAGTAATTCGCCGCGTTTGTTGTGCCAGAGCATCTCCAGATGATGGATGCGACCCTTGATCTGCAGCTCGGCCAGCAGCGCCGAGCGTTGTTTGTCGTCGGCCCAGATGCCGATCTGATAGAGGGTCAGACCGATGGCCTCTTCAGCACGGTAGCCGGTCAAGCGGCAGAAACCATCGTTGACTTCTACATACCGGCCGGTGTCGCGTTCGGTGATCGAGATAGCGTCCGGGCTGGAATGGAACGCCTTGGCGAACTTTTCTTCGCTGGCCTTCAACGCCGCCTCCGAACGTTGTTGCTGGGTGATATCGCGCAAGGTCGTGACGATGCACGGTTGCTCCCCCACTTTGATCAGGCGGCTGGAAATTACACAGGTGAGGCTGCGGCCGTCTTTGTGATGGGCCACCACCGCCACATTGTTCAGCGCTTGCTCGCGGATTACTCGCTCGATGCGCTCAAGGCGCTGGCTCGAATCGTTCCATAGGCCGATTTCATCGGCGCTTCTGCCGATCACCTCGGCGACGCTCCAGCCGAAGGTCTGGGTAAACGCCGGGTTGATCTCGATGAACGCGCCGCTATCCAGGCCGGTGACGCAGATTGGGTCGGGGCTGGCCTGGAACAGACTGGCGAATTTCTCTTCGGAGGCGCTCAGGCGCTGTTCCCGTTCGACCTGGTCAGTGATGTCCAGCAGGGTACCGGCCATGCGCAACGGCGCGCCCTGGGCGTCGCGGTACAGGCGGGCGCGGCTTTCCAAATAGCGTGAGGAGCCGTCTTCCATCGGCACGCGGTAGGTCAGCTGATAGTTGCCGGCCGGGCCTTCGCGCAGGGTGCGGTAGGCATGGCGCATATTTTCGCGCTCTTCATCGGGCATGCCTTCGAAAAACGCATCGAAGGACTCGTGGAACGGCTCCGGCGGCAGGCCATGCAGTTGGGCGGCGCGGGCCGAGCCGTAGAGCATGCCGCTGGGGATGTGCCAGTCCCAGGTGCCCAATTGCGCGGAATCAAGGGCCAGGTCGAGACGCTCTTGGCTGTCCTTGAGGGCGTCCTCGGCCATTTTGCGTTCGGTGGTGTCGAGGAACGTGCTGATCAGGTAGGCCTCACCGTCCAGTTCGACCTTTTGGGCGCTGAGCGTGCCGTCGTGGATCTGGCCGTTACTGGCGCAGAACTGCACTTCCATGGTGATCGGTTCACCCTTACGCTGGGTGGCTTTGACCAGCTGCGCGCGTTGTTCGGGATGGCGCCATAGGCCCAGCTCCAGGGTAGTGCGGCCAATCGCATCGGCCAGGGGCCAGCCGAACAGCATTTCAAAATACTGGTTGGCTTCGCTAATCAAGCCGTCGGCCTGGCGGGTCAGCAGCACCATGTTCGGGCACAGGTGGAACAGCGTGGCGAAGCGCTTTTCGGAGTGGCTGAGGGCGCGCTCCCGCTCGCGCTGCTCGGTGATTTCGCGGATCACCCCGATCATGCGGCCCCGTCCGGTGTTATCCGGCACCACACTGCCGTTGATCTCCAGCCAATGAAAGCTGCCGTCTGGCCACTGGATGCGGTGGTGCATGGCTTGCTCGAACGGCTCGCCGGCCAAGACTGCGTGGAAGGCGCGCACCACCCGGGAGCGATCGGCGGGATCCAGCAGCTCCAGGTATTCCAGGTCCTTGGGCAGTGGCTGGCGCGGGTCGAAGCCGAACAGCGCCTGGGTGCCTCGTGACCAACTGATGCGCCCGCTGTCGATTTCCCAGCACCATGCGCCCAGGCGCGCGGCATTGAGCGCCGCCAGCAACTGCGGGGCGCTCTCCCAGCTTTGCTCCGCCTCACGCGGGTCGAGGGCGTAGATGCGGGGCAGCGGTGGCATGGAATCGACGGGGGTGCGCATTATCAAAGGGCCTTGGCTCACTCAATGGGCAAACAACGCGGTCCAGCTCAGTAAACCGGACGCACTAGGTCATGCCGATATCCCTGGGAGATCGACCTGTGCATCCAGCAAGCTCATAAAGGCCCGCGCAGCGTTCGACAGCGTCCTTTCGGTGTGCACGATATAGCCTAGCTGGCGACTGAGCTGTATGCCTGGCAAAGCGACGCTGGCCACCTGATCGTCCAGCATGGTACGCGGCAGCACGCTCCAGGCCAGGCCGATGGACACCATCATTTTGATGGTTTCCAGGTAATTGGTGCTCATCGCAATATTCGGCGTGAGCCCCTGAGCCTCGAACAAACGGCTGACAATATGGTGGGTAAAGGTGTTACCGCCAGGGAATACGGCTGGGTGGCCGGCAATGTCGGCCAGACTCACAGGGCTATCGCCGGCCAGGCTGTGTTCCGGCGCTACCACGAAATCCAGCGGATCGTCCCAAACGGGGGTGGCGCGCACTAGATGATGAGGGTCGGGCGCCAGGGTGATCACCGCCACTTCGGCACGGCCATGGAGGATTTCTTCGTAGGCCACTTCCGAATCCAGAAACTGAATATCCAGGGCCACGTTAGGGTACTGCCGGGTAAATGTGCGCAGTACCGGCGGCAGGCGATGCAGGCCGATATGGTGGCTGGTGGCAAGGGTCAGGCGCCCGCTGACTTCGCCGGTGAGATTGGTGAGGGCGCGGCGCGTGTCGTCCAGCACATTCAGAATCTGATACGCGCGCGGCAGCAGGGCACGCCCGGCTTCGGTCAGGCCAACCTCGCGGCCCAGCCGGTCGAACAGCCGCACGTTGAGCTGTTGCTCCAGGCCAGCAATGCGCTTGCTGATGGCGGGCTGGGTCAGGTGCAGGCGCTCGCCGGCCCCGGAAAAGCTGCCAGTCTCGGCGATGGCAATAAAGGCATTGAGGTTGGCCAGGTCCATTGTTGTATTCCAGTTGGTAATCCAAAGCATAAAAAATATGAATTTGAGTTATTTAATGTAGCGCCATACCATCAGCCTCACAAGCCAAAGGGTTATTGATACGTCTCAAAACCCGGGGCATAGAAAGACCGCTGATGAGGACCGACTGATGGCCGGCAAAACGCTTTACGACAAGCTTTGGGATTCCCATGAAGTGAAACGGCGCGACGACGGTTCGTCGCTGATCTATATCGACCGTCACATCATCCATGAAGTGACCTCGCCCCAAGCGTTCGAAGGCCTGCGGCTGGCCGGGCGCAAGCCTTGGCGCGTCGATTCCATCATCGCCACCCCGGACCACAACGTACCGACCACTCCCGAGCGCAAGGGCGGCATCGACGCCATCGCCGACCAGGTGTCGCGCCTGCAGGTGCAAACCCTCGACGACTATTGCGACGAATATGGCATCACCGAGTTCAAGATGAATGACGTGCGTCAAGGCATCGTGCACGTCATCGGCCCGGAGCAGGGCGCCACGCTGCCGGGCATGACCGTGGTGTGCGGCGACTCCCACACCTCCACTCATGGTGCGTTCGGCGCGCTGGCCCATGGCATCGGCACTTCCGAGGTGGAACATGTGTTCGCCACCCAGTGCCTGGTCGCCAAGAAAATGAAGAACATGCTGGTGCGCGTCGAAGGCCAATTGCCTTTTGGCGTGACCGCCAAGGACATCGTGTTGGCTGTGATCGGCAAGATCGGCACCGCCGGCGGCAACGGCCATGCCATCGAGTTCGCCGGCAGCGCCATTCGTGATCTGTCCATCGAAGGCCGCATGACCATTTGCAACATGTCCATCGAAGCCGGTGCCCGCGTGGGCATGGTGGCGGCGGACGAAAAAACCATCGAGTACGTCAAAGGCCGGCCGTTCGCCCCGCAAGGCGCCGACTGGGCTGCGGCGGTCGAAGCCTGGAAAGACCTGGTGTCCGACGCCGATGCAGTGTTCGACACCGTGGTCGAGCTGGATGCAACCCAGATCAAGCCGCAGGTCAGTTGGGGCACTTCGCCGGAAATGGTCTTGGCGGTGGATCAGAATGTGCCGGACCCAGCCAAGGAAACCGACCTGGTCAAGCGCGGCTCTATCGAGCGCGCCCTGAAGTACATGGGGTTGACCGCCAACCAGGCGATCACCGATATCCAGCTGGACCGCGTGTTCATCGGCTCCTGCACCAACTCGCGGATCGAAGACCTGCGCGCCGCGGCGGTGATCGCCAAGGGCCGCAAAGTCGCCTCGACCATCAAGCAAGCCATCGTGGTGCCGGGCTCGGGCCTGGTCAAAGCGCAAGCCGAGGCCGAGGGCCTGGACAAGATCTTCCTTGAGGCCGGTTTTGAATGGCGCGAGCCGGGCTGCTCCATGTGCCTGGCGATGAACCCGGACCGTTTGGAGTCGGGCGAGCATTGCGCGTCGACCTCCAACCGTAACTTCGAAGGGCGTCAGGGCGCCGGTGGCCGTACCCACCTGGTCAGCCCGGCCATGGCCGCTGCTGCTGCCGTCAACGGTCGTTTCATCGACGTTCGCGAATTGATCTGAGGAATACCCGATGCGAGCTTTTACCCAACACACAGGTCTTGTCGCGCCGTTGGACCGTGCCAACGTGGACACCGACCAGATCATCCCCAAGCAGTTCTTGAAATCGATCAAGCGCACCGGCTTCGGCCCCAACCTGTTCGACGAGTGGCGCTATCTGGACGTGGGCTATGCCTATCAGGACAACTCCAAGCGCCCGCTGAACAAGGATTTCGTCCTCAACGCCGAGCGTTACCAGGGCGCCAGTGTATTGCTGGCCCGGGAAAACTTCGGCTGCGGTTCCAGCCGTGAGCACGCGCCGTGGGCCCTGGAAGAATATGGCTTTCGCAGCATCATCGCGCCGAGCTTTGCCGACATTTTCTTCAACAACAGCTTCAAGAACGGCCTGTTGCCGATCATCTTGAGCGACGCCGAAGTGGACGAGCTGTTCCAGCAAGTGGAAGCCACTGTGGGCTACCAATTGACGGTGGACCTGGCCGCGCAGACCGTGACCCGTCCGGACGGCAAGGTGTATCACTTTGAAGTGGATGCCTTCCGTAAGCACTGCCTGCTCAATGGGCTGGACGATATCGGCCTGACCTTGCAGGACGGTGATGCGATTGCGGCGTTTGAAGCCAAGCACCGAGCCAGCCAGCCTTGGTTGTTTCGTGACGCGTAAATTGATGTAGGCAGGGCCGGCTTCATCGAGGGCAAGCCCCCTCCCACCTTTTGAGTTGTGAATACATTCAAATGTGGGAGGGGGCTTGCCCCCGATAGGGCCGGTACCAGCAACACAACCCTTGAAGGATGCCACCATGACCGCCACCGCCCACACCCAAGTCGTGCAAAAACAATTCGGCGAACAGGCCTCGGCCTACCTGAGCAGTGCCGTGCACGCCCAAGGCACCGAATTCGCGCTGCTCCAGGCCGAGCTTGCCGGGCAGGGCCACGCACGGCTGCTGGACCTGGGCTGCGGTGCCGGTCATGTGAGTTTCCATGTGGCTCCATTGGTCAAGGAAGTCGTGGCCTACGACCTGTCCCAGCAGATGCTCGACGTAGTGGCCGCCGCCGCGCAGGAGCGCGGTCTCACCAATATAAGCACCGTAAACGGTGCCGCCGAGCGCTTGCCGTTCGCTGATGGCGAGTTCGATTTTGTGTTCAGTCGCTATTCGGCCCACCACTGGAGTGACCTCGGCCTGGCCCTGCGCGAAGTACGCCGGGTGCTTAAACCAGGGGGCGTGGTGGCCTTTGTCGATGTGCTGTCACCCGGCAGCCCGCTGCTGGACACTTACCTGCAAACCGTCGAAGTGCTGCGCGACACCAGCCACGTACGCGATTATTCTGCCGCTGAATGGATGCGTCAGCTCAGCGAAGCGGGTTTGCACGTACGCAACAGCAGCCGCCAACGCCTGCGTCTGGAATACACCTCTTGGGTCGAGCGCATGCGCACGCCACAAGCCTTGCGCACCGCGATTCTTGAGCTGCAGCAAGCGATGGGCCAGGAAGTGCGCGATTACTACGAGATTCAAGCCGACGGCACCTTCAGTACCGACGTGCTGGTAGTGTGGGCCGAGCGCTGATTAATTTTTCCGACCTGTCCCGCGGATGGGTCGCCCGATGAAATGAGGCAAGCATGAGCAAGCAGATTCTGATTCTCCCTGGCGACGGTATTGGTCCGGAAATCATGGCCGAAGCGGTCAAAGTTCTGGAGCTGGCCAACACCAAGTACAGCCTGGGCTTCGAATTGAGCCACGACGTGATCGGCGGCGCCGCCATCGACAAGCATGGCGTGCCGCTGGCCGATGAAACCCTGGAACGTGCTCGCGCCGCCGATGCCGTGCTGCTGGGCGCCGTGGGCGGACCGAAATGGGACAAGATCGAACGCGACATCCGTCCGGAGCGCGGTTTGCTGAAGATCCGCGCGCAACTGGGCCTGTTCGGCAACCTGCGCCCGGCGATCCTTTATCCGCAGCTGGCTGATGCGTCGAGCCTCAAGCCGGAGGTGGTGTCGGGTCTGGATATCCTGATCGTGCGTGAGCTGACCGGCGGTATCTATTTCGGCGCCCCACGCGGCGTGCGCGTGCTGGACAACGGCGAACGTCAGGCATACGACACCTTGCCCTACAGCGAAAGCGAAATCCGCCGGATCGCCCGTGTCGGTTTCGACATGGCCCGCGTGCGCGGCAAAAAGGTCTGCTCGGTGGACAAGGCCAACGTACTGGCGTCCAGCCAACTGTGGCGCGAGATTGTCGAAGAAGTCGCCAAGGACTACCCGGACGTGGAACTGAGCCACATGTATGTCGATAACGCCGCGATGCAGCTGGTGCGCGCGCCCAAGCAGTTCGACGTGATCGTCACCGACAACCTGTTCGGCGACATCCTGTCCGACCAGGCCTCGATGCTCACCGGTTCCATCGGCATGCTACCGTCGGCGTCTTTGGATACCGACAACAAGGGCATGTATGAACCTTGCCACGGCTCGGCGCCGGACATCGCAGGGCAGGGCATTGCCAACCCGCTGGCGACTATCCTTTCGGTGTCGATGATGCTGCGTTACACCTTCAACCTGAGCGACGCGGCGGATGCCATCGAGAAGGCCGTGAGCCTGGTCTTGGATCAGGGCTTGCGCACTGGCGACATCTGGTCGCAGGGTTGCACCAAAGTCGGTACGCAAGAAATGGGCGACGCAGTAGTCGCCGCGCTGCGGAATCTGTAATCTCTCGGGCCCGCTTGCAGTTGTTGCTGCAAGGCGGCCCACTTTTTAACAAGGTGTAGTTGCGATGAAACGTGTAGGTCTGATCGGTTGGCGCGGTATGGTCGGTTCCGTGCTCATGCAGCGGATGCTGGAAGAGCAGGATTTCGATCTTATTGAGCCGGTGTTTTTCACCACGTCGAACGTGGGTGGCCAGGGTCCGTCCGTGGGCAAGGACATTGCTCCGCTCAAGGACGCCTACAGCATTGACGAGCTGAAGACCCTCGACGTGATTCTGACCTGCCAGGGCGGCGACTACACCAGCGAAGTCTTCCCCAAGTTGCGCGAGGCCGGCTGGCAGGGTTACTGGATCGACGCCGCGTCGAGCCTGCGCATGCAGGACGATGCCGTGATCATCCTGGACCCGGTCAACCGCAAGGTCATCGACCAGCAACTGGACGCCGGCACCAAGAACTACGTCGGCGGCAACTGCACCGTCAGCCTGATGCTGATGGGCCTGGGCGGCCTGTTCGAAGCAGGGCTGGTCGAGTGGATGAGCGCCATGACCTATCAGGCGGCGTCCGGCGCCGGCGCGCAGAACATGCGCGAGCTGATCAAACAGATGGGCGCCACCCACGCCGCCGTCGCCGATCAATTGGCCGATCCGGCCAGCGCGATCCTCGACATCGACCGCCGTGTGGCCGAAGCCATGCGCAGCGAAGCCTACCCGACCGAGAACTTCGGCGTGCCGTTGGCCGGCAGCCTGATTCCCTGGATCGACAAGGAGCTGCCCAACGGTCAGAGCCGTGAAGAGTGGAAGGCCCAGGCCGAGACCAACAAGATCCTCGGTCGCTTCAAGAGCCCGATCCCAGTCGACGGTATCTGCGTGCGCATCGGCGCCATGCGCTGCCACAGCCAGGCGCTGACCATCAAACTGAACAAAGATGTGCCGATCGCCGATATCGAATCGCTGATCAGCCAGCACAACCCCTGGGTCAAGCTGGTGCCGAACAACCGCGAGATCAGCATGCAGGAGCTGAGCCCGACCAAGGTCACCGGCACCCTGAATGTACCGGTGGGTCGTCTACGCAAGCTGAACATGGGCACCCAGTACCTGGGCGCATTCACCGTCGGCGACCAGTTGCTATGGGGCGCGGCCGAACCGCTGCGTCGCATGCTGCGGATTCTGCTGGAGCGTTGATCGCCTGAGGCGGTAAGAGAAACCCGCGTTCTGGTGACAGGCGCGGGTTTTTTGTTGGGCGTCCGGGCGCTATCGGGGGCAAGCCCCCTCCCACCGTTGAGTTGTGAATACATTCCACTGTGGGAGGGGGCTTGCCCCCGATAGCGCCATCCGCTCCACCACACCCCCACACCAATTGCCTCGCCCCCAGCCACCCGGTAAAGTGCCGCTCCCCCCGCAATGCCCGAGGCAACCCCCATGACCCAGACCTTTGAAGTCGCCGTGATCGGCGCCACCGGCACCGTCGGTGAAACCCTGGTGCAGATTCTCGAAGAACTGGCGTTTCCGGTGGGCACCTTGTATCTGCTGGCGGGCAGCAACTCCGCAGGGGCCTCGGTACCGTTTCGTGGCAAGAACGTGCGGGTCAGAGAGGTCGACGAGTTCGATTTCAGCAAAGCGCACCTGGCGTTTTTCGCCGCCGGCCCGGCCGTGACCATGAGCTTCGCTGCGCGCGCCACCGCCGCGGGTTGCTCGGTGATCGACCTGTCGGGCGCGTTGCCCGCCGAGCAGGCGCCGCAGGTGGTGCCTGAGGCCAATGCCCATCTGCTCGATGGACTGGGCAAACCGTTCCTGCTGAGCAGCCCGAGCCCATCCGCCACATACCTGGCGGTGGCCCTGGCGCCGTTGCGTGGCTTGCTGGATATCCAGCGGGTTAACGTCACAGCTAATCTGGCGGTGTCGGCACAGGGGCGCGAAGCCGTCAGTGAACTGGCCCGGCAAACCGCCGAATTGCTGAATGCGCGGCCATTGGAGCCAAAGTTTTTCGATCGCCAGATGGCCTTTAACCTCTTGGCGCAAGTCGGCACGCCAGATGCTCAAGGTCATACCGCCCTGGAAAAGCGCCTGGTACACGAACTGCGCGCCGTGCTGGATTTACCATTGCTAAAGATTTCCGCAACCTGCGTTCAAGCCCCGGTGTTTTTTGGCGATAGCCTGACTGTCTCGCTGCAATTGGGGGCGCCGGTCGATCTCGCTGCGGTGAATCGCATTCTCGATACCTCGCCTGGGATAGAGCTTGTAGAGGAGGGCGATTATCCAACGGCAGTCGGCGATGCGGTGGGCCAGGATGTGGTCTATGTCGGGCGTGTGCGTGCCGGTGTGGATGACCCGGCGGAACTAAATCTGTGGCTGACGTCAGATAACGTACGCAAAGGCGCGGCGCTCAACGCCGTGCAGCTGGCGCAGTTGTTGATAAAAGGCCTTGTGTAAAAGATACTTGGCGGCAATTTGTAGATTGATTCTAACCAGGCGCTATGCTTGGCCCCAAGCAGGAACAATTGCGTGTCGGTGACCTATCGGCTCGCCATGCCTTTTATGGCAGCGGTTACCAACCTTCTCGCAGGCCGGGGAGCGTTCAAACAAAGGATGAGGCTATGGTTCAAGTTCGCAAACTGGTGTTAGCAATAGCGGCCGCCTCGGCGCTGTCCTCCGGTATGGCGCAGGCGCTCCAGTTGGGGGAAATGACCCTCAAGTCGAAGCTGAACCAGCCCTTGTCGGTGGAAATCGAATTGCTCGATGTCGGCGGCCTCACGGCGTCCGAGATCACGCCGAGCCTGGCGTCGTCACAGGCGTTTGTGGATGCCGGCGTCGATCGTCAGGCGTTTCTCGATGACCTGACGTTCACCCCGGTGGTCAATCCCAATGGTCGCAGTGTGGTGCGCGTCACCTCCAGCAAGCCATTGCCCGATTCCTACATCCGTTTCCTGTTGCAGGTGCAATGGCCCAATGGCCGTTTGATGCGTGACTACAGCGTGCTGCTTGACCCGGCCAAGTTCGATCAGCCGGCCGCCACCACCGCAGCCCCGGCGCCGCGCCTGAGTGCGCCGGCCGTGAGCAAGCCCGCCCAGCACACCACCACCTCCCGCGATACCCTGTGGGAAATTGCCGAAAAGCATCGCAATGGCGCTTCGGTCCAACAGACTATGCTGGCTATCCAGGCACTTAATCCGAGCGCGTTCGTCGACGGCAATATCAACCGGCTGAAAACCGGCCAGGTGCTGCGCCTGCCGGACGCGGTTCAAAGTACCGCACTGCCGCAACCCCAGGCGATCGCCGAAGTCAGGGCGCAGAACGAGGCCTGGCGTCAGGGCCGTCGCACGGCGGCGAACCAGGCCGCCGGCAAGCAGCAGCTGGACGCCACCAAACGCACCCAGACGGGCAATGCCCCGGCGACCACCAATGCCAAGGACAACCTGAGCCTGGTCTCTGCCGAAGCGGCCAAGAAAGGCGGCAAGGGTAAGGCTGGCGACAGCCAGGCCCTGAGCGACAAGTTGGCGATGACCCAAGAGCAATTGGACACCACGCGCCGCGACAACGAAGAGCTGAAAAGCCGCGCCGCCGACCTGCAAAGCCAACTGGACAAGCTGCAAAAGCTGATTCAACTGAAGAACGATCAGTTGGCTCGCCTCCAGGCTGAAAAAGCGGACCCTGCCGCCGCAGCGCCGGCGATGTCGGCCCAACTGGCCGCCGACCCCGCTGCCACCCCGGCTGCTCCTGCTGCATCGACCACACCGACCACACCGACTACACCGACCCCAGTGGCCCCGGTGTCTGAACCGATCAAGACGGATGCGGCACCGGCCGCCACCGAAGGCAAGTTCAATGAGCTGCTGACCAACCCGATCGTCCTGGGTGTGGTCGGCGGTGCCGCGGCCTTGATTGCACTGCTGCTTTTGCTGCTGGTATTGCGCCATCGCAATGCTCGCCGCGAAGAAGAAAAGCACCTGCGCATGGCGCGAGCCCTGGCCGAAGAACCGGAATTCACCTCCAATATCGACCAGGACCTGCCGCCGGACAGTTTTGAAGGCCTGGAGGTGCCACCACCGAACGTCAAACTGGCTGCTGCGCCCGCGCCTGCTGCGGTGAGCGCGCCGGTGGTGGCACCGTCGGTTGCGTCCGTGCTGTCGCCCCTGGCCGCGGCGGTCGCGCCGCAAAACGCCAATGACGCCTTGGCGTTGGCTCAGTCCCATATTGATCGCGGCCTGCTCAATCAGGCCGCCGATGTACTGGAGCAGGCGATCAAGCATGAGCCCAAGCGCAGCGATCTGCGCCTGAAGCTGATGGAGGTCTACGGCCTGCAAAACGACAAAGACGGCTTCGTCACCCAAGAGCGTCAACTGGTGGCCAACGGTGAAAACCACGCCCAGGTCGAGCAGCTCAAGGCGCGCTTCCCGGCGATGGCTGTGCTGGCCGCGGGGGTCAGTGCCGCGGTGGCCGCCGCTGCCCTTGACGCTCAGTACGTCAAGGAGTTGCTGGAAGATAAGCCCGCGCAGCAGCCGGAAGCGTTCGATACGGATTTCGATCTGAGCCTGGACGAGCTGGAGTCGGCATCCCCGGCCGAACTCAAGGACGATCAGCAGACCTTCGAATCCCTGCTCAAGGAGCAAACCCAAGCCCAGGCCGCCCCGGATGAGCTGGCGGATTTCGACTTGCAGCTGGACGCGCCAGCGTCGGCGCAGTCGGACGACGATTTCCTTTCGGGTCTGGAAAGCGAGATGAAGGACGTGCCGGCCGTAGAGCCGCCAACGTTGACGCCTGCGGCCCTGGACGACTTCGACCTGCCGGAGGACTTCGACTTGTCCTTGGCGGACGAACCCGAGGCAGCGGCCAAGCCGGATGCGTTCGCTTCGGAGCTGAACGACGTCAACGCTGAGTTGGATCGCCTGTCCCAGAGCCTTGAGCACCCGTCCTTCACGGCGCAGGACGCCGCGCTGGGTGATGATGAGCCAGAGTTTGACTTCCTCTCCGGCACCGATGAAGTGGCGACCAAGCTCGACCTGGCCCAGGCCTATATCGACATGGGCGATGCGGATGGTGCGCGGGACATCCTTTCCGAAGTGCTCACCGAGGGCGACGAGGTGCAGCGCGGCGAGGCCAAAGAGATGCTCGGTCGGCTGGCTTGATGACGGGCCATTGACGCAGCGGCGGCCTTCGGGTCGCCGTTTTGCTTTGCAGCCCACCAAACACATGGCGTATGTGGCGTGCGGCCTTATAATGGCCGCCTTTGCGCAACTCATCAGGCTCTCAGTTCTTGGCAAATATAGATAACGCGGCCGCCGAAATGGCGGCCGCAGGCTTTTACCGCATCGCCTTGGGCGTTGAATACAAAGGTTCGCGCTATCGCGGCTGGCAGCGCCAGGCGTCCGGCGTGCCGACGGTGCAGGAAACCCTGGAGAATGCGCTGTCCAAAGTCGCCGACTCGGCGGTGTCGCTGATGTGCGCCGGGCGCACCGATGCCGGCGTCCACGCGTGCGGCCAGGTGGTGCATTTCGATACCCAGGCCGAGCGCTCAATGAAGGCATGGGTCATGGGCGCTAATATCAATTTGCCCCATGACGTCAGCGTCAGTTGGGCCAAAGTGATGCCCGCGCATTTTCACGCGCGTTTCAAAGCCATCGCCCGGCGCTACCGTTACGTGATCTACAACGATCAGATCCGTCCGGCCCACCTCAATGAAGAGATCACCTGGAACCACCGCCCGCTGGACGCCGAACGCATGGCCGAGGCGGCACAACATTTGGTTGGCGTGCATGACTTCAGTGCGTTTCGTGCCGGCCAGTGCCAGGCCAAGTCGCCGATCAAGGAAGTTCATCACCTGCGTGTGACCCGTCACGGCAAGATGATTGTGTTGGATATCCGTGCCGGTGCGTTCCTGCACCATATGGTGCGCAATATCGCTGGCGTGTTGATGACCATCGGCGCCGGCGAGCGTCCGGTGGAATGGGCCAAGGAAGTGCTGGAAAGCCGCATCCGGCGTACCGGGGGTGTGACGGCGCACCCGTTCGGGCTGTATCTGGTGCAAGTGGAGTACCGGGACGAATTCGAGCTGCCGGAGCGTTTTATCGGGCCACACTTCCTGACCGGCTTCAGCGAACTTGGCGGCTGACGCCCGGAAAAGCTTTTGTTACCATCCGGGACTTTCGCGGTCCAACCCCGAGGTTTCTACGACATGTCAGCCGTTCGCAGCAAGATTTGCGGGATTACCCGCATAGAAGACGCGCTGGCAGCCGTCGAGGCGGGGGCGGATGCCATCGGCCTGGTGTTTTATGCCAAAAGCCCGCGGTCGGTGAATGTGTTGCAGGCGCGGGCCATCATTGCCGCCTTGCCGCCGTTCGTAACCACCGTGGGGTTGTTCGTCAACGCCAGCCGTTGCGAACTCAACGAAACCTTGGATGCCGTGGCGCTGGACATGCTGCAATTCCATGGCGACGAGACCCCCGAAGAATGTGAAAGCTATCAGCGGCCTTACATCAAGGCGCTGCGAGTCAAGGCCGGCGATGACATCGCCAGTGCCTGCGCCGCCTATGCCGGTGCGCGGGGCATATTGCTGGACACCTACGTCGAAGGTATTCCGGGCGGCACGGGCGAGGCGTTCGATTGGTCGCTGATTCCGCAAGGGCTAAGCAAACCGATCATCCTGGCCGGCGGGCTTACCCCAGCGAATGTCGGTGCGGCCATCCAGCAAGTCAGGCCCTATGCGGTAGATGTCAGCGGTGGGGTGGAGCAGGCCAAAGGCATCAAGGATCACAGCAAGATTCGCGCGTTCATGCAGGCCGTGCGCGACAGCAATGGCGGGATGTGACGGCTGGCAGTCTGCCGCCGTCCATAACTACCACTGTGTAAAACAGCCCGACGCCGCCTGTGGGTGGCTCGGAAACGAAGTGGCAACCTTGCGTTGGCAGGTTGTCTGGAAGGCTGAGGGCACTGGCTGGAAATGGCAGGTCGAACGTCTGACCCCGTCCAGTCTGTGTCATCGCCACATATGAATTTAGCTCAAGGGCATACGCGGGGCTGAGTTCAAGCCACCGGTACTGGAGAAAGAAAGCATGAGCAACTGGTTAGTAGACAAACTGATCCCTTCGATCATGCGTTCCGAGGTGAAGAAAAGCTCGGTTCCTGAAGGTCTGTGGCACAAGTGCCCATCCTGCGACGCGGTGCTGTACCGCCCCGAGCTGGAAAAGACCCTGGACGTTTGCCCCAAGTGCAACCACCACATGCGTATTGGCGCCCGCGCCCGCATCGACATTTTCCTCGACGCCGATGGCCGTAATGAGTTGGGCGCCGATCTGGAACCGGTCGACCGCCTCAAGTTCCGCGACGGCAAGAAGTACAAGGACCGTCTGACCGCCGCACAAAAGCAGACCGGCGAGAAAGACGCGCTGATTTCCGTCAGCGGTAAGCTGCTGGGCATGCCGGTCGTCGTGTCGGCGTTCGAATTCTCCTTCATGGGCGGTTCCATGGGCGCGATCGTTGGTGAGCGCTTCGTACGCGCCGCCAACTATGCGCTGGAAAACCGTTGCCCGATGATCTGTTTCGCCGCCTCTGGTGGTGCGCGTATGCAGGAAGCCCTTATCTCCCTGATGCAAATGGCCAAGACCTCCGCAGTGCTGGCGCGTCTGCGCGAAGAAGGCATCCCGTTTATCTCCGTGCTGACCGACCCTGTCTACGGCGGCGTTTCCGCCAGCCTGGCGATGCTGGGTGATGTGATCGTCGGCGAGCCAAAAGCCCTGATCGGCTTTGCCGGCCCGCGCGTGATCGAGCAGACCGTGCGCGAAAAGCTGCCCGAAGGTTTCCAGCGCAGCGAGTTCCTGCTGGAGCACGGAGCCATCGACATGATCATTCCGCGCGGCGAACTGCGTCCGCGCCTGGGTAACCTGCTGGCGCAAATGATGGGCTTGCCGACGCCGGTATACGTTGCGCCCAAGGTCGAGCCGATCGTGGTGCCGCCGGTGCCTGCAAACCTATGACCCAACGAACCCTGGGCGAATGGCTCGCCTACCTTGAGCAGTTGCATCCTTCCGCCATCGACATGGGCCTGGAGCGCTCGCAACAGGTAGCGGCCCGCCTCGGGTTGGGCCGGCCGGCACCGCGCGTAATCACGGTGACCGGTACCAACGGCAAGGGCTCTACCTGTGCCTTTGTCGCCGCGTTGCTGCAGGCCCAAGGCCTGAAGGTGGGCGTGTACAGCTCGCCGCACCTGCTGCGCTACAACGAGCGGGTGCAGATCAATGGCGTCGAAGCCACCGATGCGCAACTGTGCGACGCCTTCGCCGCGCTTGATGCCGGGCGTGGCGATATTTCCCTGACTTACTTCGAAATGGGCACTCTGGCGGCGTTCTGGCTGTTCGAGCGTGCACAGCTGGATGTGGTGGTGCTGGAAGTGGGCCTGGGCGGGCGCCTGGACACGGTTAACGTGGTGGATGCCGACCTGGCGCTGGTCACCAGTATTGGCGTGGATCACGCCGATTATCTGGGCGACACACGGGAATCCGTGGCGTTCGAGAAGGCCGGAATCTTCCGCCAGGGCAAGCCTGCGCTGTGCGGCGATCTTGACCCGCCGCAGCCATTGCTGGACAAAGCGCGCACGCTGGATTGCCCGTTTTTCCTGCGAGGCCGTGAATTCAAACTTGAGATTGGCGAGCGGCACTGGCAATGGCAGGGGCGTGATGCGCGTGGACAGGTCGTGACGCTGGGTGACCTGCCGCTGTTGAATCTGCCGATGGAAAACGCTGCGCTGGCGCTGCAAGCCTATCTGCTAATGGATCTGCCGTGGAATGCCGAGCAGATTGCTGCGACCTTGTTGTCGACCCGGGTGACCGGGCGCCTGGATCGTCGTGTGGTCCAATGGCAAGGCAAGCGCTTGAATCTGCTGCTGGACGTGGGGCATAACCCCCACGCCGCCGAATACCTGGCGCGCCGCTTGGCGCGCACGCCGCCGGTCGGGCGACGTCTTGCGGTCTTCGGGTTGCTGGCCGACAAGGATCTTGATGGGGTGATTGCGCCTCTACTGAGCAGCGTCCAGGCGTGGGCGGTAGCACCGTTGGATACGCCGCGCAGTCGTCCGGCCGCGGAATTGGCGGCGGCGCTACAGAACCTTGGTGCACCGGTGACGTCGTATACAGGCGTCATCGCAGCCCTTGAGGCGCAGTGTGCGGTGGCAATGCCCGAGGACGAGATTCTGTTGTTCGGATCATTTTATTGTGTTGCCGAGGCGCTTGAGTGGTTGGCCCGGCGCTCCACGGAGGAAGCTGCACATGGCATTACTGGATAGCGCTTACAAGCAGCGGATGGTCGGCGCGCTGGTGCTGGTGGCGTTGGCCGTGATTTTCCTGCCGATGCTGTTTTCCCGCCAGGACGAACAGCGCCAGGTGGTGGTCGAGGCCCCGGCTGCGCCTCAGGCGCCGGCAGTGCCGCAGGTACAGGTTGAGCCGGTGGTGGTGCCTGAGCCGCAAGCTTTGCCGGAAGAAGAACCTGTGCCAAGCGAGGAAGACCTGGCGACGCAACAGGCGCCGTCGATGCCGGTGCAGCCAAGCGTGCCGGTGGTCAAGCCTGTTCCGGCACCTGCGCCAGCGACCGCAGCTGCCAAGCCTGCGGCGCCCGCGCCGGCACCCAAGCCGGTGGCGCCACAGCCCGCCGCCCCGGGCAAGCCGGACGTGGGGCAGAGCCGTATCGATGCCAATGGTCTGTCGATCAGCTGGTCAATCCAGGTGGCCAGCCTGGGCAATCGCGACGGTGCCGACGCCTTGCAGAAAAAGCTGCGGGCTCAAGGGTACAACGCCTATATCCGCAGTGCTGACGGCAAGAATCGGGTATTTATCGGGCCGTTAATCGAGCGTGCCGAAGCCGATCGTTTGCGCGATTTGCTCGATCGTCAACAGGGTCTTAAAGGTTTTGTGACCCGTTTCCAGCCTGAGCGTGGCTGATCCAAGCCGACCAATCGGTCTGAGTGTGGGAGGGGGGAATCTGATGGCGGTGTAGCAGTCGACGAATGACTGGCCCGCTATCGGAGGCAAGCCTCCTCCCACATTGGTTTGTCATGGGCGTCGCAAACCATTGATTTGCTAAGCAGCTGCAATCACCGCTTACCGACAGCCTGACGCTCTGCTAAAATGCGCCGCCTTATCCGTCCGTAGGCTCAAACGTGCCATTTACCTGGGTTGATTGGGCGATTGTCGCAATCGTCGCCATCTCCGCTTTGATCAGTCTCAGCCGCGGCTTCGTCAAAGAAGCCCTGTCGTTGCTGACCTGGATCATCGCAGGAGTCGTAGCCTGGATGTTCGGTGGTTCACTGTCGGTTTACCTGGCCGGTTACATCGAGACACCTTCGGCTCGCGTCATCGCGGGCTGCGCCATCATGTTCATCGCCACGCTGCTGGTGGGGGCAATGGTCAATTATCTTATTGGCGAGTTGATACGCGTCACCGGCCTCTCCGGGACCGATCGATTTCTCGGCATGGCCTTCGGCGCCGCGCGTGGTGCGTTGCTGGTGGTCGTGGCGGTCGGGCTGTTGAGCCTGGGGCCGGTACAGCAGGATGCATGGTGGCAGGAGTCGGTACTCGTGCCAAAATTTCTATTGGTTGCAGATTGGTCCAAGAACCTCATATTGGGGTGGAGCAGTCAGTGGCTGGCCAGCGGCATCAGCGTACCCGCTGATATGCCGTTCAAGGAGCACCTCTTACCGGCCAAAACGCCTCAGTAAGCGGTACTCAGTCAAGATCCATTAAGTAGGGGTTGCGTCGCATGTGTGGCATCGTCGGTATCGTCGGTAAGTCGAACGTCAATCAGGCGCTGTATGACGCGCTAACCGTCCTCCAGCACCGCGGCCAGGATGCTGCCGGTATTGTGACCAGCCACGACGGCCGGTTGTTCCTGCGCAAGGATAATGGCCTGGTACGTGACGTGTTTCATCAGCGTCACATGCAGCGGCTGGTCGGACACATGGGCATTGGCCATGTGCGCTACCCGACTGCCGGCAGCTCCACTTCGGCCGAAGCCCAACCGTTTTACGTCAACTCGCCTTACGGCATCACCCTGGCGCACAACGGTAACCTCACCAACGTTGAGCAACTGGCCAAGGAGATTTACGAATCTGACTTGCGCCACGTCAACACCAGCTCCGATTCGGAAGTGCTGCTCAACGTGTTCGCTCACGAGTTGGCTCAGCGCGGCAAGCTGCAACCCACCGAAGAGGACGTGTTTGCCGCGGTCACCGATGTGCATAACCGTTGCGTAGGTGGCTATGCGGTAGTGGCCATGGTGACTGGCTACGGCATCGTCGGTTTCCGCGACCCCCATGGCATCCGCCCGATCGTGTTCGGCCAGCGTCACACCGACGAAGGCGTCGAGTACATGATCGCCTCGGAAAGCGTATCCCTGGACGTGTTGGGCTTCACCCTGATTCGCGACCTCGCGCCGGGTGAAGCGGTGTACATCACCGAAGATGGCAAGCTGCACACCCGTCAGTGCGCCGTGGCGCCGAAACTCACGCCGTGCATCTTCGAACACGTCTACCTGGCGCGTCCGGATTCGATCATCGACGGTGTGTCGGTGTACAAGGCGCGCCTGCGCATGGGTGAGAAACTGGCCGAGAAAATCCTGCGCGAGCGTCCCGAGCACGATATCGACGTGGTGATCCCGATTCCGGACACCAGTCGTACCGCTGCGCTGGAACTGGCTAACCACCTGGGCGTCAAGTTCCGCGAAGGGTTCGTCAAGAACCGCTACATCGGCCGTACTTTCATCATGCCGGGTCAGGCAGCACGCAAGAAGTCGGTGCGTCAGAAGCTCAACGCCATCGAGCTGGAGTTCCGCGGCAAGAACGTGATGCTGGTGGACGACTCCATCGTGCGCGGCACCACCTGCAAGCAGATCATCCAGATGGCCCGCGAAGCCGGGGCGAAGAACGTGTACTTCTGTTCCGCCGCACCCGCCGTGCGCTATCCGAACGTGTACGGTATCGACATGCCGAGCGCCCATGAGCTGATCGCCCATAACCGCACGACCCAGGACGTGGCTGATCTGATCGGCGCCGATTGGCTGATCTATCAGGACCTACCGGACCTTATCGAAGCGGTCGGTGGCGGCAAGATCAAGATCGACCAGTTCGATTGCGCCGTGTTCGACGGCAAGTACGTGACCGGGGACGTCGACGAGGCGTACCTGGACAAGATCGAGCAGGCGCGTAACGACTCGTCGAAGATCAAGACCCAGGCGGTCAGTGCGATCATCGATCTGTACAACAACTGAGTAGACACCGGCCCTGAGGGGCCGGTTTTGTATCTTAAATACCGTATTGAGTAAGGAGTGGCAGCATGAGTCAGGAATGGGATGCCGGTCGGCTGGACAGCGACCTCGATGGCGTAGCTTTCGATACCCTGGCTGTGCGCGCCGGCCAGCATCGCACGCCGGAAGGTGAGCACGGCGATCCGATGTTCTTCACCTCCAGCTATGTGTTTCGTACCGCTGGCGATGCCGCTGCGCGCTTTGCCGGTGAAGTGCCGGGCAATGTGTACTCGCGCTACACCAACCCTACCGTACGCGCATTCGAAGAGCGCATTGCGGCCCTGGAAGGCGCCGAGCAGGCGGTAGCCACCGCGACCGGCATGGCAGCCATCATGGCGGTGGTGATGAGCTTGTGCAGCGCCGGCGACCATGTGCTGGTGTCACGTAGCGTGTTTGGCTCGACCATCAGCCTGTTCGAAAAATACTTCAAGCGCTTCGGCGTCGAAGTGGACTACGTGCCTTTGGCGGACCTGTCCGGCTGGGACGCGGCCATCAAGGCCAACACCAAATTGTTGTTCGTCGAGTCGCCGTCCAACCCGTTGGCCGAGCTGGTGGACATTGCCGCCCTGGCCGAAGTGGCGCATGCCAAAGGTGCAATGCTGGTGGTCGATAACTGCTTCTGCACGCCAGCCTTGCAGCAGCCGCTGAAGCTGGGTGCGGACGTTGTGGTGCATTCGGCGACCAAGTTCATCGACGGCCAGGGTCGTTGCATGGGCGGTGTAGTGGCTGGTCGCGGCGAACAGATGAAGGAAGTGGTGGGCTTTTTGCGCACCGCCGGCCCGACCCTGAGCCCGTTCAACGCCTGGATCTTCCTCAAGGGCCTGGAGACCCTCAGCCTGCGCATGAAGGCCCACTGTGCCAACGCTCAGGCTTTGGCCGAGTGGCTGGAGCAGCAGGACGGCATCGAGAAGGTTCACTACGCGGGCCTCAAGAGCCATCCGCAGCACGAGTTGGCCCAGCGCCAGCAGCGTGGTTTCGGCGCTGTAGTGAGTTTTGAGGTCAAGGGCGGCAAGGACGGCGCCTGGCGCTTTATCGACGCGACTCGTTTGATCTCCATCACCGCCAACCTGGGTGACAGCAAAACCACCATTACCCATCCGAGCACTACGTCCCACGGACGCTTGGCACCGCAGGAGCGGGAAGCGGCCGGTATCCGTGACAGCCTGATCCGCATCGCGGTCGGCCTGGAAGACGTGGCCGACCTGCAGGCCGACCTGGCTCGCGGGCTGGCGGTCTTGTGATCGAGTGGGCCATGGAAGCCGCGGTAGCCAGTAACGGCCGTGTTGCGCTGGTGACTGGCGCGGCGCGGGGCATTGGCCTGGGTATCGCGGCGTGGTTGATCAGTGAGGGTTGGCAAGTTGTGCTGACGGACCTTGATCGTGAGCGCGGTGCCAAGGTGTCCAAGGTGTTGGGCGATAACGCCTGGTTTATCAGCATGGACGTGGCTGACGAGAAACAGGTCGCCCAAGGGGTTGCCGAAGTGCTCGGGCAGTTCGGGCGCCTGGACGCCCTGGTGTGCAATGCAGCGGTTGCCGATCCGCATAACATTACGCTGGAAAGCCTGGATCTGGCGTACTGGAATCGTGTGCTGGCGGTTAACCTCAGTGGACCGATGTTGCTGGCCAAGCATTGTGCGCCCTACCTGCGTGCCCACGGTGGCGCAATCGTCAATCTGGCCTCGACCCGTGCGCGGCAATCGGAGCCGGACTGTGAAGCCTATGCGGCGAGCAAGGGCGGGCTGCTGGCGCTGACCCACGCGCTGGCTATCAGCTTGGGGCCGGAAGTGCGGGTCAATGCCGTCAGCCCTGGCTGGATCGATGCGCGTGATCCTGCGGTGCGGCGCGCCGAGCCGTTGAGTGACGCCGACCATGCTCAGCATCCGGCCGGCCGGGTCGGCACGGTGGAGGATGTGGCGGCGATGGTGGCGTGGTTGCTGTCGCGTCAGGCCGGGTTTGTTACCGGGCAAGAGTTCGTCGTGGACGGTGGCATGAGCAAGAGGATGATTTACAGCGAGTAGGGCGCAGGGCTGTCTTGAAGCAATTTTGTCTTTTTCGGAAAAACTTCAAGCGGGCTATTGACTTAGGTCTGCTACCTGCGTAAATTTCGCGGCCTCAACGAAGCAAAGGGTGATTAGCTCAGCTGGGAGAGCATCTGCCTTACAAGCAGAGGGTCGGCGGTTCGATCCCGTCATCACCCACCACTTCTTGAGAGTTTTGCCTTCGGGCAGGACGCAACGTTAAAGGTTGCACCGACGCGCAGCGGTAGTTCAGTCGGTTAGAATACCGGCCTGTCACGCCGGGGGTCGCGGGTTCGAGTCCCGTCCGCTGCGCCATATTTTCCAGGTCTGATACATCGGGCCTGAGATTGAACAGCCAAGGTTGATCAGTCAGACGTTTAATGACGGTAGAGATGTTGCTCTGCCGGTCAAGCGATACGCAGCGGTAGTTCAGTCGGTTAGAATACCGGCCTGTCACGCCGGGGGTCGCGGGTTCGAGTCCCGTCCGCTGCGCCATATCTGCGTCAAGGCCCACTGAACGCCTTGAAGCACAAAGCAAGCTAAAAGCTGTTTTGATCCGATAGCAAAAACCCTGGTCGAAAGACCGGGGTTTTTTGTTTGTGCGATTTGGAACGAATGCTGGAGCCGGCGAACCGGCTCCAACGACCTATTCAGAAACCCAGCTTGTCCCGCAGCCCGTAATACCAGGCCCCCATTGCCGCAAACGGCGTACGCAACAGTTGCCCGCCTGGGAACGGGTAGTGCGGTAGGTCGGCGAATGCGTCAAAACGCTCCGCCTGGCCTCTCAAAGCCTCCGCCAGTACCTTTCCTGCCAAGTGCGTGTACGTCACGCCATGGCCGCTGCAGCCTTGGGAATAGTAGATGTTGTCGCCCAGGCGCCCGACTTGCGGCAAGCGCGACAGCGTCAGCAGGAAGTTGCCCGTCCAGGCGTAGTCGATCTTCACGTCCTTGAGTTGTGGGAAGGCCTTGAGCATTTTCGGTCGGATGATCGCCTCGATGTTGGCTGGATCACGCGCGCCGTACACCACGCCACCACCGAAGATCAGGCGTTTATCGCTGGTCAGGCGATAGTAGTCGAGCAAGTAATTGCAATCTTCGACGCAGTAATCCTGCGGCAGCAGCGACTTGGCCAGCTCATCGCCCAGCGGCGCAGTGGTGATGACTTGGGTGCCGCACGGCATCGATTTCGCCGCCAACTCCGGCACCAGGTTGCCCAGATAGGCATTGCCCGCGACTATGATGAACTTGGCTCTGACCTTGCCTTCGGCCGTATGCACCACCGGATTCGCGCCACGCTCAATGCGCACCGCCGCCGATTGCTCGTAGATCGTGCCACCCAGGGATTCCACGGCGGCGGCTTCGCCCAATGCCAGGTTGAGCGGATGAATATGGCCGCCGCTCATGTCCAGCAAACCCCCTACGTAGTTCTCGCAGCCCACCACCTCGCGGATACGGCGCTCGTCCAGCAGCTCCAGTTGTGTATGGCCGTAGCGTTCCCACAAACGCTTTTGCGACTCTAGGTGGGCCATGTGCTTACTGTTGAGCGCGGCGAAAACTCCACCGTCTTTCAAGTCGCACTGAATCTGATACTTGGCCACTCGTTCGCGAATGATCCTGCCACCTTCGAACGCCATTTGCCCCAGCAACTGCGCCTGCTTGGGCCCAACGCTGCGCTCGATCACGTCAATATCGCGGCTGTAGCTGTTGACGATCTGTCCACCATTGCGGCCCGAGGCGCCGAAACCCACTTTCGCGGCCTCCAGTACCGTCACGCGAAAGCCGTGCTCCAGCAGGAACAGCGCGCTGGACAGGCCGGTGTAGCCGGCGCCGATTACGCACACATCGGTTTCGACCTCGCCTTGCAGCACTGGGCGAGGGGGAACGGCGTTGGCGGAAGCGGCGTAATACGACTGGGGGTAGGGGGTGTTCGCCATCCTGGAACCTCTGTTTTATATTTTTTACGAGTGCGTCGATCCTACCTGAGTTGAAAATCGGCTGCCAGCCATGCAAAAACTGCGAGTGATGTGGCCCTCGATAAAAAATTCGCATATTCATAGGGTTAGCTACGAAAAAGATGTTGACACACCTTCGGAATTCCGTAGAATGCCGCCTCACAGCAGGCACGTAGCTCAGTTGGTTAGAGCACCACCTTGACATGGTGGGGGTCGTTGGTTCGAGTCCAATCGCGCCTACCAAACAAAATCCGCTCTGCTGGGCGGTCTAGAAGGGCTCACCGAAAGGTGGGCCCTTTTTTGTTGTCTCGAATTTACTGCAATGTAGACGGATAGCGAGACTAAAGTCCCCTGTAAACAAGCCGATAAAGTGAGCACTTTCTCGTTATAGGACATTCGACATGCTTATCAATGCTGGCAATTCGAGCACGGTAGTCGTCCCGCAGACCACGTCTATCACCAGCGAAACGACTAAGGACGAAAACACTGGGCCTTTGACCATTCGTATGGATCCAAAAGCTAAGGGGGCTGCTGCCGCAAACGGCGCGGACCAGGCCTCATCCGGCCCGCAGGAGTCCGATCAGGTCAAACAGTTGAAAAAACAGATCGAACAATTGCAAAAGCAGCTTCAGCAGGCGCAGCAGACGTTGCAGAGAGCCCAGTCCAGCAAACAAAGTGAAGAGGCCAAGGCCGTGGCTGTCGCCGCAGCTCAAACACAAGTTATGACCATCAGCGCGGCATTGCAGACCGTTACCGCAGCGCTTTTGCAGGCCGTCATGGCCGAGAGCGGCAGTGGGAAGGGCTCAATGGTCAGCACGACGGCGTGATCTGATCGTGAAGAGTTGGTGTAGCAAAGGAGCCACGGGGCGCCAAACTATTTTTTGACTCCGGTTGTCTATGAGGCAGGAAGTCCGTTTTCTCCTCTATCAAGCCGACAGGATTTAGCCCCGTGACTCATCAACCAAAAGATCTCCACACCCGCGTGGATAACTCTGAAACCGGTGATATCACATCGGCAGGTAAGAACATTTTCTTTGCTGCCGTCGGCACCACGCGTATGCCCATGATCGTCACCGATCCCAATCGCGAAGATAACCCGATCATATTTGCCAACCAGGCTTTCCTGGATATGACCGGTTACAGCGCCGACGAAATCTACGGGCGCAATTGCCGCTTTCTGCAGGGGCCGGACACCGACCCCGAGGTGGTGGGCCAGATCAAGCAATCTATCAGTGAAGAAGAAGACATCTCGGTCGAGTTGCTTAACTACCGCAAGGACGGCTCAACGTTCTGGAACGCCTTGTTCATTTCGCCGGTATACAACGAATCCAATCAGTTGATGTACTTCTTCGCCTCGCAGCTGGACGTCAGTCGCCGCCGCGATGCCGAGGACGCGCTGCGTCAGGCGCAGAAAATGGAAGCCCTGGGCCAGCTCACCGGCGGTATTGCTCACGACTTCAACAACCTGCTGCAGGTCATCGGCGGCTATGTCGAGATGGTCGACCGCGCCGTGCGCAAGCCTGTGCTGGACGAAGATCGTGTGATTCGCAGCCTGAGTATGACCAAAGGGGCGGTGGAGAAAGCGTCTACGCTGACGCAGCAGTTGCTGGCGTTTTCCCGCAAGCAAAAGCTGCAGGGGCGTGTGATCAACCTCAATCATTTCGTCGAGCTGGCCAGACGCTCCGCTGAGCGTGTGATGGGTGACAACATCGATTTTCGCACCGACCTGCAAACCGACCTGTGGAACTGCCGAATCGACCCGACCCAGGCCGAGCTGGCCATCCTCAATATCGTGATCAATGCGCGCGATGCCCTGGTGGAGCGTGAGCAGCCAGCCTTAGCCATCGAGACCCGCAATATCCGAGTGCGCGAACTCAGCTCCATGTCCTACGACGGGCTGATGCCGGGACGCTATGTCAGCATGGCCTTGACGGACAATGGCTGTGGGATGCCCGACAGTATTCTTACGCGGGTTATGGACCCGTTTTTCACTACCAAGGATGAAGGCAAGGGCACTGGCTTGGGCTTGTCGATGGTCTACGGTTTTGCCAAGCAATCCGGCGGTGCGGTGCGGATTTATTCAGAGGAGGGCCTTGGCACCACGGTGCGCTTGTATTTTCCAGCGGATGAGGCCGGCATCTCGGCCCATGAAGAGCCCAAGGTATCGGAAGCCCGCAGCGGTTCGGAACGTATCCTGATCGTCGAGGACCGCCCTGATGTGGCCGAGCTGGCGCGCATGGTGCTGGAGGACTACGGCTATCACACCACCATCGCCTACGGCGCTGCCGAGGCATTGGACGTGCTGGCCAGGGAAGAACATTACGACTTGCTGTTCTCCGACGTGATCATGCCCGGCGGCATGAATGGCGTGATGCTGGCGCGGGAGGTCTGCCAGTTGTACCCCGACATGAAAATCCTGCTGACCACTGGCTACGCGGAAAACGCCATTGAACGCACCGACCTGGGCGGCGCGGAGTTCGAGGTGATCTCCAAACCGTGCTTGCCCAATGTGTTGGCCAAGAAGGTCAGGTACGTGCTCGATGGCCCCAACGGCGTGAGCTGAGCCTTGCGTAGGGGGCGTCGCCGACGACGCGCCCCCATCCCCTCCGATACCCACAAAATTTATTGGATCGCAGCAACAATTTTTCTTGTTGGACACCTCCCGCCTCCAGGCAGCAAAGTTGCCGCCACTGACGCTCGACCTTCCGGGTCAACAATAAAAAACCGAGCCGACTGCACGCCATCTCTTGCTGTGAACCCTTTGTTCACATCCTGCTGTAATGGCGCCGCAGCGCGCATTTAAAGGACCTCCCCGTCATGCAAACTGTTGTGAATCTATGGCCGTTGATCGGCGTACTTGTCATCGTGGTTGGCTTTATCTTGCGCTTCAATCCGCTGCTGGTGGTCACAGGTGCTGCGATCGCCACCGGGCTTGCTGCTCATTTTCCCCTGGAAAAAATCCTCGCCTCCATGGGGGATGGCTTCCTTCAGACCCGTGCCCTACAGCTGATTCTATTGTTACCGTTGGCGGTCATCGGACTGCTGGAGCGTCATGGGTTGCGTTTGCATGCGCAGAACTGGATCGCACGGTTCCAGCGCGCCACGGTCGGGCGCTTGTTGATCATCTATCTGTTCGTACGCGAATCCACTGCGGCCATGGGCCTGACCAGCCTGGGCGGGCATCCGCAGATGGTGCGGCCGCTGCTGGCGCCGATGGCTGAAGGTGCGGCGGAAAAGCGCTACGGCAAACTGCCGGACAAAGTGCGCCACAAAGTCCTAGCCATGTGTGCGGCCACGGACAACGTTGGGCTGTTCTTCGGTGAAGACATCTTCGTGGCGTTCGGCGCCATCGCGCTGATGCACACGTTCCTGCTGGGCTCGGGGATTGATGTGGAGCCGCTGCACATTGCGGTATGGGGCATTCCCACGGCGATCTGTGCATTTATCGTGCATGGGATCCGGCTGCACCGCTTCGACCGACGGCTCACCCGCGAGCTTACGCCCAGCGTGAAGGCTGTGGAGGCGGCGCAATGATTATTTCGATTCAATACCTGTACTGGCTGGCCGGGGTGCTGCTGTTGATTACGGCAGGCATGATTGTGCTGGATCGCAGCCACCCCAAGCGTTGGTCCAGCGCGCTCTTTTGGCTGCTGTTCGCGATTCCGTTTCTGGTGGGTGAGCGTCTGCCCTCGGTGGTGATCGGCGCCGGCGTAGTGGTAATGGCATTGATCGCCGGTTTCGGCGGTGTGGGGCGTGGCTCCCATGCTGAACTGCATGACAAGGCCACCCGCGCCAGCGCTGGTCGCCTGGGGCATAAGTTGTTTATTCCCGCGTTGGCTATTCCCCTGACCACGGTGATCGGTTCGGTCTTGCTCAAGCACACCGAAATCGGCGGCGTGCCGTTGCTGGATCCGAAAAACACTACCTTTGTGTCCCTCGGTATCGGCTGTCTGATCGCCCTCGGCCTGGCCTGTTGGCTAACCCGCGATACTCCGGTGCAAGCCTTGCGCGAGTCGCGTCGCCTGACCGAAGCCCTTGGCTGGGCCATGGTTTTGCCGCAGATGCTGGCCATGCTCGGCCTGTTGTTTAACGAGGCTGGGGTGGGCACGGCGGTCGCCCATGTCACCACTACCTACATCAACCTGGATTTCAAGTTGGTGGCGGTGATGGTCTATGTGCTGGGGATGGCGTTGTTCACAGTGATCATGGGCAACGGTTTCGCGGCGTTCCCGGTGATGACCGGCGGCGTCGGTGTACCGGTGCTGGTGGGGATCTACGGCGGCAACCCAGCGGTCATGGCTGCCATCGGTATGTTCTCCGGCTACTGCGGTACGCTGATGACCCCGATGGCCGCCAACTTCAATATCGTCCCGGCGGCCTTGCTGGAACTGCCGGACAAGAACGCGGTGATCAAAGCGCAATTGCCGACCGCCCTGATGATGCTGGTAGTCAATATCGTCCTGCTTTACCTGTTGATGTGAGGCCACTATGCACACTGTGTTGCTAACGGGGTTTGAGCCCTTCGATCAAGACCCGGTGAACCCGTCCTGGGAAGCCGTGCGCCAGTTGGATGGCCTGCAACTGCGCGACGACGTGCGGATCGTTGCGCGGCGGCTGCCCTGTGCCTTTGCCACGGCCCCGGAATGCCTGCTGCAAATGATCAACGAACTGCGCCCGGCGATGGTTATCGCCACGGGGCTGGGGCCTGGGCGTAGCGATATTTCCATCGAAAGGGTGGCGATCAATCTCAACGATGCGCGTATCGCCGATAACCTCGGGGCGCAGCCGATCGACACGGCGGTTGTAACGGATGGCCCGGCGGCGTACTTCACCACGCTGCCGATCAAGGCGATGGTGCGGGCGGTGCGCGAGGCTGGGGTAGCCGCTTCGGTGTCCCATACAGCGGGTACGTTCGTGTGCAACCAGGTGTTCTATCGCCTGCAGCATGCGCTCGCCGGCTCCGGTGTGCGCAGCGGCTTTATTCATGTGCCGCGCTTGCCAGGGGGCAGCGAGCCGTCCATGGCGTTGACGACCCTGATCGAAGGACTGCGCGTCGCGGTGACGGCAGCCTGGCAGACCTCGGTGGATGTGGTGGAGGCGGGCGGTCAGGTAAGTTGATCGGGCGCTGCTTTCAATGCGTCGCGGTGTAATTTCAACTACAGTTGAAGGACGTTTCTGCCCTGGAAAATCGCCATGATCAAGTGCTCGAAATATGCGTCTGTTGCGCTAATGCTTGCGTTGTCTGCCGGGAGTGCTCTGGCGTTGGCCGATCCTGGCAACGGCCATGGGAATGGCAAGGGCGGCGGTAACGGCAAAGGCAATAACCCTGGCGGTCAGAACTACGACAAACCCAAAGGCAAAGGTGCCTCGGGCAGTCATGGGCCCAACGTGGATCGCAGCGGCGTATTGAATGTGCTGGGCGGTTATCGGAACTATTGGAGCCCCGGCCCGGCCTTGCCGCCGGGGATCCAGAAGAACCTGGCACGCGGCAAACCGCTGCCGCCGGGTATCGCGAAAAAACTCGATGGCCGTTTGCTGGGTCAGTTGCCACATTACGATGGCTACGAATGGCAGCAGGCGGGCACTGACTTGATCCTGGTGGCCATTGCTTCGGGCATCATCTACGAAGTACTCAATGGGGCGTTCAACTGATCAGTCCGCTTCACGCCCGGGGAACAACAGCTCGAAACAGGTGACACCGTTCTGGCTGCTGACGCTGTAGCGGCCATTGTGCAACTGCATGATGGTCGCCACGATCGACAGGCCCAACCCGTTGGAGTGAGCCGAACGTTCCCGCGACTCATCCACTCGATAAAAACGCTCGAACAGACGCGGCAGGTGTTCGGCCGCAATCGTCTCCCCCTGATTGCTCACCCGCAGGATGAGGCCCTCAACCGCGGGCATCGCCTCGATACGCAGCTCTGAATGCGCGGCGCCGTACTTGATCGCATTAGCGCACAGGTTCGCCAGGGCGCGCCGCAGTAGCATGGGCTCGGCCCAGATTTCCCCTTGGCCAGCGGTGAGAATGCGCATCCCCCGATCACTTGCCAGCCCCTCGAAGTACTCCGCGATGCGTTCCACTTCATCTGCGGCGCTGAGTGCCTGGCGTTGGCGCAGGGCGCTGGCCGGGTCAGTGCGTGCGAGGAACAGCATATTGTCGAGCATGCGCGCCAGCCGTTCGAGTTCTTCGACATTCGAAGCCAAAAGTTGCTGGTAGCTATCGACGCTGCGCTGTTGATGCAGGGCAACCTGGGTTTCCCCCAACAAGTTGTTGATAGGCGTGCGTAGTTCATGGGCCATGTCGGTCGACACCTGGCTCAATTGCGCAAAACCCTTGGCCAGGCGTTCGAGCATGGTGTTGAAGGCATTAATCATCGGCAGCAGTTCTTTCGGTGCGCCCCGGCTGTCGAGACGTTCGGCCAGGTTGCCGACGCCGATCCCTTGGGCATGCTGCGCCAACCGTCGCAACGGCAGCAGGCCTCGATGCACCAGTACATAGCCGGCTAGCGCCAGGGCCAGTGCGGCGATACCTGCCAGGATATACACACTCAATCGATAACTGGCGAGCATGGCGGTACGTTCGGTCATCAAGCGTCCGCTGGTAACTTGCAGGTTGCCCAGGTCGCCGGAGTCGATAGACGCGGCAAGGGCGGCCAAAGGAACACCGTTGACACCGGGCAGGTGCTGCACATCGGCAAGGTCCAGGACATGGCCTTTGGGCACCGGTGTGACCGCCGGCAAGTCGATATTTCCTGGATTCACCAGCAGCAATGGCTGTTGCCCGGGAGCTGCAATACTCAGCACCGACTCGCGGTTGCCCAGCATGTTCTGGAACAATTCCGGTTTGTTCCTGATCAGCTCCAGGGTGTTGCTGTCGTTGAGCAGGTTGCGCAGTTGATCGACCCGCGAGATCAACGCGGCGTCGTCGCGGCGGATCAGCTCGCGCTCCAGTTCCCGGTACAGCGCCACGCCGAGGGTGGCCAGCAGAGCAAAGGCGAGCAGGGCGAACACCAGCGCCAGTCGCAGGGTCAGCGAATAATGTCGGCGAGGCGTCATGGCTGGGTGTCGAAGCGGTAGCCGATGCCGCGCACGCTATGGATCAGCTTGAGCTGGAACGGGTCGTCGATCTTCAGGCGCAAGCGGCGCACGGCTACATCCACCACATTGGTGTCGCTGTCGAAGTTCATGTCCCATACCCGCGACGCGATCAGCGAGCGTGACAATACCTGGCCCTGGTGCGTGGCAAACAGGTGCAGCAGGGCAAATTCCTTGTTGGTCAGGGTAATGCGTGTGCCGGCGCGGGTGACGCGGCGTTTGAGCACTTCAATGTGCAAGTCGGCGATGTGCAGTTGGTCTTCTTCACGGGTTGGGCCGCGACGGGTCAGGGTGCGTAGGCGGGCTACCAGTTCGGCGAAGGAAAAGGGTTTGATCAGGTAATCGTCCGCACCCAGCTCCAGGCCCTTGATGCGGTCGGCGATATCGTCACGGGCGGTAAGAAAAAGCACTGGTGTGTCGGCTTCTTTGCGCAGGCGGCGCAGTACTTGCCAGCCGTCCATCTTCGGCATCATCACATCCAGCACGATCACATCGAACGGCGTTTCCAGGGCTTGGTGCAGGCCGTCCACGCCGTCGCGGGCGAGGCTCACGGAGTAGCCCAGCTCCTGAAGGCCATTGAGCAGGTAATTGCCGGCCTTGGGTTCGTCTTCTACAACAAGGATATTCATGGAAAAGGCTCGGATTCGGTACGTCGCGCCAGTGTAATCCGATCAATTGTCATTGGGGCATCCGATAGCCTGGACCTGATAGTCCAGCACATGTTCGCGACCTTGGTGGTCAAGATAGCGCAATTGCGCCGGGACAATGCCGCATTGGTTGCCAGTGTCGCTGCTCGACAGCACTTTGGCGACGTCCAGATGTACATAGGCGCCAGTCGCGTCATGGATTACGCCGGTGTTGTCGGCGGCGAATACGGAGCCGGTGGCAAGCAGTGTGGCGACGCCGAGGATCAACAGTTTCATCACGTTCTTACTCCGAAGGGTGGCTGCCAGGCTCTGGCAGTAAGTTCACGGTAAACAGCCGCCCCTAACAGCCCGCCAACAGAATGATGACAAGTTCGTAATGAAACCCCTGGCTCAGGCGTGGTGGCGTTTACAGCCATCGGGTAGCCCCGTAGATTGCAGCGGTCGATCATGCGTTACCGCCCACGAGGAAGCCCCCAGTGTCCATCCGTGCTTCAGCTGTATTTGCCCGTTCTTACCGTGCTTTCCTGTTTGATATGGACGGTACCCTGCTCAACTCCATCGCCGCCGCCGAGCGTGTGTGGAGCCGCTGGGCCGAACGTCACGGTCTGGATGTGGCGGCGTTTTTAACCACCATCCATGGCGCCCGCGCCATCGATACCATCACGCGCCAGGGGTTACCCGGCGTCGACCCGCACGCTGAAGCGCAATGGATCACCGAAGCTGAAATCAACGATGTGCATGGCGTGGTTGCGATTTCCGGTGCTGCGGCGTTTCTCGACAGCCTGCCTGCCGATCAGTGGGCGTTGGTGACGTCGGCGCCCAGGGAACTGGCAATGCGCCGGCTGCAAGCGGCGGGCATTGCGCCGCCGACGGTGATGGTGACGGCAGAAGATGTCGCCATCGGTAAGCCGAATCCGGCCTGTTATGTGCTGGGCGCCCAGCGTTTGGGCGTTTCGGTGCAGGAGTGTCTGGTGTTTGAGGATGCGTCGGTGGGCATTCGCGCAGGTGAGGCGGCGGGCGCGGATGTGATGGTGGTGACTACGACCCACCTCAAGCCGTTGGCGACACAACACCCAACCATTGGTGGGTATGAGCGGCTGCAGGTGCGGCGGAATGCCGAGGGCTGGTTGACCTTGCACAACGAGGCGGGTTGATACAAGAAAGCCAAGACCTTTACGGGTCTTGGCTTTCTTGCCACGCAATCGCGTTGGGCGGCGCATGCATGCGTTCGCTCCTCATGCCGCGTCGTGACACCACCATTTCGCGAAGAATCTCGTTAGCCAGTCGTGCAATCGCTTCGGCGCCGCGATAGTGCGCGCGTACGATCCCGGTGATTGCGAAATGATCTGTCTCCGGGCCGCTGAGCACCACGGACAAGGTGCCGTCAGCGTGTAGCGTGCAGGCAACCGAATAACTGGGTAAGCGAGCTGCAAGGGCGGATTCGATTTCTGATCGGCTGAGGGTATCCATCGATTTCAGGCCTTCAACTAACGGGTAAACACACCAAGCATAGGCCGCGATGCGACACTGTAAATACCGGCAATCTGCTAGCTGATACGTGACTATGGGCGTGACGTTTTTCCAGGGCTGCGCTGACAGAATCTGCGGTGTACGACCTTTTGTATAGGCTTGAGGCAGAACATAAACAGGTAACCGCATAGCAGTAGCGTCAGGTCCAGCACCGAATGCTGATCGGTGGGAGCGCTGCCTGCAATTTCAAACCTGATTACAAATTCCAGGCCGATAAAAGCCAGCCCTATCAGCAAGGCGATCAGCCAGGATCTGGAAAAGCGCGGCGATGCGGTATCAGACCTCATGTACGTGCTCCCGAGTGCACATGGAGGAAGTCAGTCAGGAGTTTCGGCTGTAAATGACGTAACAAGTTCCGGTCCCGAAGATTGTTTCATCTTGTCGCGTGGACCGACTTGCTGGCGATACTGGCCACGTCCGAAACGCAGGCCGTTGGGAAGAGTTTTCGCCAGCCGTTACCGTGCACGAAAGGGCTGGCTACTGAGGGCGTTTCAAGGCGTCTGGTTTTTGTCCGGAGCAGTCAGGCCAGCCTGGATACGTTGATAGATCTCTTCGCGATGCACGGCAACGTCTTTCGGTGCGTTGATGCCGATTCGTACTTGCTGGCCGCTGACGCCCAGGATGGTGATCGTGATGTCATCACCGATGTTTATGCTTTCACCAACTTTGCGGGTGAGTATAAGCATGGACTTCTCCTTGATTACTTTTAAGGACACATGTTTCAGACAGGGCAGGTGTCGGATGTGTATAGCTTACTGCTAAGCGCTTCCCTGTGACTGCCTCTTTAGGACGCATAGAGGCAACATTAATTCCCATGGGCGCATCATACAGGTCTGCGATACATCATTCGCATTGTTTAATCCAACGTTTATGACGGCCAGAATAGACAGTGGATGATAAAGTCGCCTCTTTAATCCTTAAAGGAGCAGGGCAGTGCGTAAAGTAGTGATGGCAATGATGGTGTTGGCGCTGGCCGGCTGTGGCGAAGGCAAGCCCGTCGATACCCCCAAGGCCAAGCCTGCCGTGAGCGAAAGCCAACCACAGACCGGCGCGATTGCTGTGCAGGAGTGGGATGTACGGGTAGGTCCACCGGACCACAAGCTGCAGGCGATCACTGACCTCACCGCCTGGTTGCTGGAACATGGTTTCAATTTTTATATCGTGAAAGTGGACGGCAAGGACGAAGTGCTTCTAGGGCCGTTCGCAACCAAGGAGGAAGCAGAAGCCAAGCAGGCACTGCTCACTGAAAAACTCGCGCGGGCCAAGAAGAACGACACCGAGTCCCAAGTCATCGAGCACAAGGCCGCCCAGTAACGGGCCGATTGGGCGGGGGCTCCCGCCCATGTTCAACCGCATGCTTTGAGGTTCACCGGGCCGACAAACTCATTACCGCGCCCCATCACGCAAGCCACGGTCTGGTTGCGTTGGCGCTCCCAGGCCTGTACGGGGTAGGTCTTGTTCCAGGCTTCATACAATTGGCGATCCTGTTTCGACAAGCGCAAACCGTACTGCTTGCTCATGTAGAAATAGGTACGCGCGATCATTCCGCGAATCGATGGGCGCGGCATGACCTTCTTGGCCTTGAAGTCCACCTGTGTCAGGCATGAACCGTATTGCCCACTCTGTACCGGCAGCCAACCAAAGCTGAAGTTGTTACGGTCGCCGTTTACTTCGCCAATGCTAGGCACCAGGTTGTGCAAATCCGCTTCGGCGCGCTTGAACACATCATCATGGCGCGTGCAGTTCTTGCGACCGCCGTTCTGCCAGCACTGGCGCTGATGGCCTATCTGCCATGCCGGCACTATATGTTCCCATTCAATTCGCGCGGCGCGGTTGGCGTTTTTGCGTGGAATGTACCCGCAGGCTTTCAGGTCCACGCGATTGCCGGTGTACTTGCAGCCGCAATAGAACTCGGTGGATTGCGGGGCGTAGAGCTTCCAGGCAATTTTCTTGGCTTCGCTGAAAGTGCGCGGCGCTTGGGCATGGGCGGAAATGGCAAAAAACAGGCAACAGACAGCAATAAAACGGGCACTCATTGACTCAATCTTCCTTCGGCACAACCCAGAAAATCTGTACGCCGCCGTCGTCGCGGTAGGCGAGGGTGACATTATCGTTTTCAGCGATTTCCTCGAGCAGGCGCTGCCATTGCTCTTCAGGCTCATCCGGCAGGCGGAAGATGAGGGCGGCCTTGGCTTTCTGAGCCTGGGTCGAGTTAATGATCTTTTGCACACGAACGGCCAGGCGTTCATAGGCATCAGGTGCTGTCGGCAGTGCTGCAGAAGATTTTGCCACGGAATATTCCTTATTTAGCTGTACGTGCATACAGTATTTAACTGTAGGCAATTTCGCAACTGCTTAAATTTCTGGAAGTTCTTCTGTCAGCAATTCGGGATGTTTGATGGGGGGAGGGGAGGAGGGGCTGTAGGAGCGAATTCGCTCCTACAGAAGATGTTTAGAAATCAATATTCCCAGAACATCCGTTGCAGCTCCTTGCTGTCCTGGGTCTTGGTCAGGGCGACCATTGCCAGAATCCGCGCTTTCTGTGGGTTCAAGTCCAGGGCTGCGACCCAGTCGTACTTGTCGTCAGGCTGTTCGGCGTTACGCAGCACCATGCCACCCGCGTTGACGTGGGAAGAACGAATGATCTGCACGCCTTGCTTGCGCAGGTCCACCAGAGTCGGCACAACTTTGGAAGACACCGAGCCGTTACCGGTACCGGCATGGATGATGGCTTTCGCGCCAGCTTGGGCCAGGGCCTTGTAAGCAGTGTCGCTCACGTTGCCGTAGCCGTAGGCAATTTCCACATCGGGCAGGCTCTTGATGGTTTTGATGTCGAACTCGGAGTCCATGGTGTGGCGCTTGGCCGGCAGGCGGAACCAGTAGGACTTGCCTTCAACCACCATACCCAGGGGACCCCATGGGCTCTTGAAGGCTTCGGTCTTGATGTTGATCATCTTGCTGACGTCACGACCGGACTGGATTTCGTCGTTCATGGTCACCAGTACGCCTTTGCCGCGTGCATCTTTGCTGCCGGCCACGGCCACTGCGTTATACAGGTTGAGCATGCCGTCCGCCGACATGGCGGTGCCTGGGCGCATCGAGCCGACCACTACGATAGGCTTGTCGGTTTTCTCTACCAGGTTCAGGAAGTAGGCGGTTTCTTCCAGGGTGTCGGTACCGTGGGTGATCACGATGCCATCCACGTCTTTGCTGTCGGCCAGCTCCGCAACGCGGCGACCCAGTTGCAGCAGGTTCTCGTTGTTGATGCTTTCGGACGCAATTTGCATCACTTGTTCGCCGCGCACATTGGCGATCTGACTAAGCTCAGGAACACCGGCGATCAATTGCTCGATACCGACCTTGGCCGCCTGATAGGTGGCGCTGTTAGCGGCACTGGCGCCGGCGCCGGCAATGGTGCCGCCGGTGGCGAGAATCACCACGTTGGACAGTTTGGTCTTGGCTTCAACTTCTTTTGCCTGGGCGGCAACGGGGAACAGCAGCAGGAGGGCTAAGGCGCCCGGAACAAAGTTCTTCAGTGCGGATTTCATTATTTTTCTCTCTGATTTTTTGATGAGTGCTGTAGCAGGTTCATCCAGAACACTCGGGCGATGCTAAATGCCGCGAGGTGCTGGGTAAGAGCAGGATCTGTACCAGCCTTATGGCCTGTGTATTTTTAAATTAACTTATTGATTAAAAAGGAATTTGTAGAAGTTTTTAGTGTGGGCGACGAGCTTATTGTCCGGCTTTCCGAACAACTGCCTGGGTTGGCGTTCGGTAGCCCGAAAACACTGACGGAAAAATCCGCAGTGATCAGACATGAGCTGTCGTTTCGGAGATCTGTAAGGGGAGGCGATGTTTAGAAGCAGCAGCGCATGTTGCCAAGCTTTCGTATTAGCGGAGCATCAAAGACGCATACCCCCGTTGACAAATTTCGACAAGGTTCTCATAGTTTGAATAACGCAAACGTTTGCGAGATGTTTCCGATGCGCTTGGCGTAACGTGACAGCTCGTATCAGCCTCCCAGGTGGGCGGGCTGCCGAAGCCTTCTTCGGTGCAAGCGTTGCTCACAATAATCATAAGATCGGAGTGACCCCATGAAGCTGCCATTTGCTGGACGTCTTCTTGCTATCGCTGTGCTTGCTGCCGCATCCGCCGCTTTACCGCTCTCCTCTGCATTCGCTGACGAGGCCGCCGCCAAACCGAAAGTCGGCCTTGTAATGAAGTCCCTGGCCAACGAGTTTTTCGTCACCATGCAGGAAGGTGCCAAGGACTATCAGAAAGCCCACCCCGCCGATTTCGACATGATCACGAACGGCATCAAGAATGAAACCGATACTGCTGCCCAGATCGATATCGTCAATCAGATGATCCTGTCCAAGGTCAACGCCATCGTCATTGCACCAGCCGACTCCAAGGCGCTGGTCACCGTACTGAAAAAAGCTTCCGATGCCGGGATCAAGGTGGTCAACATCGACAACCGTCTCGACCCCGGTGTGTTGAAAAGCAAGAATTTGGACATTCCCTTCGTTGGCCCGGACAACCGCAAAGGTGCCAAGCTGGTGGGCGATTACCTGGCCAAACAAATGAGCGCTGGCGACAAGGTCGGCATCATCGAAGGCGTTCCGACCACCACCAACGCCCAGCAGCGCACCGCCGGTTTCAAAGACGCGATGGATGCTGCCGGCATGAAGATCGTATCCACCCAGTCGGGTAACTGGGAGATCGACCAGGGCCAGAAAGTCGCCTCCGCAATGCTGAGCGAATACCCAGACCTCAAGGCGCTGCTGGCCGGTAACGACAACATGGCTTTGGGTGCTGTCTCTGCCGTACGTGCAGCCGGCAAAGCGGGCAAGGTGCTGGTAGTGGGCTACGACAATATCGAAGCCATCAAGCCGATGCTGCAGGACGGCCGCGTGCTGGCTACCGCCGACCAGGCCGCTGCCCAGCAAGCCGTGTTCGGTATCCAGAACGCGCTCAAGCTGGTCAAGGGTGAAAAAGTCGATGCCAAAGATGGCGTGATCGAAACCCCGGTCGAACTCGTCCTCAAGAAGTAATTCTGGCAGCACCCAAACAGCGTCCGCTCGCTCCCGGGCGGACGCTCGGAGATTTTCCTATGTCATCTTCCGCCCCGAACGCTGTCCTCTCGGTCAGCGGTATCGGTAAGACGTATGCCCAGCCAGTTCTGTCCGACATCACTCTGACGCTCAATCGCGGCGAAGTGCTGGCGCTGACGGGTGAAAACGGCGCAGGCAAAAGCACCTTGTCGAAAATCATCGGCGGGCTGGTCACTCCGACCACCGGGCACATGCAGTTCAACGGCCAGGATTACCGCCCAGGCAGCCGCACCCAGGCCGAAGCGCTGGGTGTGCGCATGGTCATGCAGGAACTCAACCTGCTGCCGACCCTGACTGTCGCCGAAAACCTGTTTTTGCATAACCTGCCCAGCCACGGTGGCTGGATCAGCCGCAAGCAACTGCGTAAGGCTGCCATCGAAGCCATGGCCCAGGTCGGCCTGGATGCCATCGACCCAGACACCCTGGTCGGCAGCTTGGGGATCGGCCACCAGCAAATGGTCGAGATCGCGCGCAACCTGATCGGCGACTGCCATGTGCTGATCCTCGACGAACCCACGGCTATGCTTACCGCCCGTGAAGTCGAGATGCTGTTTGAGCAGATCACCCGTTTGCAGGCCCGCGGCGTAGCGATTATTTACATTTCCCATCGACTGGAAGAGCTGGCTCGTGTCGCCCAGCGCATCGCGGTCCTGCGTGACGGCAAACTGGTGTGCGTCGAGCCGATGGCTAACTACAACAGCGAGCAACTGGTCACATTGATGGTCGGTCGCGAACTGGGCGAACACATCGATTTGGGCCCGCGCACCATCGGTGGCCCGGCGCTCACGCTCAAAGGTCTGACGCGCTCGGACAAAGTCCGCGACGTCTCGTTCGAAGTTCGCGCCGGTGAAATCTATGGCATTTCCGGGCTGATCGGCGCGGGCCGTACTGAGCTACTGCGCCTGATCTTCGGCGCTGACCAAGCCGACAGCGGCACCGTGGCCCTGGGCTCGCCAGCCCAGGTGGTGAGCATTCGTTCGCCGGTGGATGCCGTGGGCCATGGCATCGCGCTGATCACCGAAGACCGTAAGGGTGAAGGCTTGCTGCTGACCCAGTCCATCAGCGCCAACATTGCTCTGGGCAACATGCCTGAAATTTCCGCGGGCGGCGTCGTTAACAGTGGCGATGAAACCGCGTTGGCCCAACGTCAGATCGATGCCATGCGCATTCGCAGTTCCAGCCCGGCGCAGTTGGTGTCGGAATTATCCGGCGGCAACCAGCAGAAGGTGGTGATTGGTCGCTGGTTGGAGCGCGACTGCTCGGTGATGCTGTTCGACGAGCCTACGCGCGGTATCGACGTCGGCGCCAAATTCGACATTTACGCCTTGCTCGGCGAGTTGACCCGGCAGGGCAAGGCGTTGGTAGTGGTGTCCAGCGACCTGCGCGAACTCATGTTGATCTGCGACCGCATCGGTGTGCTGTCCGCCGGGCGCCTGATCGACACCTTCGAGCGCGACAGTTGGACCCAGGACGAATTGCTCGCCGCCGCCTTTGCCGGCTATCAGAAACGTGATGCGCTGCTCAACGATGCAGTGCTTAGGGATACCCCATGAAAACGACCACTTCTCCCGGTAAAACCGGCGGCAACTTCTACGGCCTGGGGACTTACCTGGGCCTGGCAGGTGCCTTGCTCGCGATGATTGCGCTGTTCTCGGTATTGAGCGATCACTTCCTGTCCTATGACACGTTCAGTACGCTGGCCAACCAGATTCCGGACCTGATGGTGCTGGCGGTGGGCATGACCTTCATCCTGATCATCGGCGGTATCGACCTGTCGGTAGGCTCGGTGCTGGCGCTGGCGGCATCGGCGGTCAGTGTGGCGATCCTCAGCTGGGGCTGGAGCGTTTTGCCGGCCGCCGTGCTGGGCATGGGCTGTGCGGCGCTGGCCGGTACGCTCACCGGTTCGATCACCGTGGCCTGGCGCATTCCGTCGTTTATCGTGTCCCTCGGTGTGTTGGAAATGGCCCGCGGCGTCGCGTACCAAATGACCGGTTCACGCACCGCCTACATCGGTGACTCCTTCGCCTGGCTGTCCAATCCGATTGCCTTTGGTATTTCGCCGTCGTTCATCATTGCCTTGCTAGTGATCATTGCGGCCCAACTGGTGTTGACGCGGACCGTGTTCGGTCGCTACCTGATCGGTATCGGCACCAACGAGGAAGCGGTACGCCTGGCGGGGATCAATCCCAAGCCTTACAAGATCCTGGTGTTCAGCCTTATGGGCCTGTTGGCCGGCGTAGCCGCGTTGTTCCAGATCTCGCGCCTGGAGGCGGCTGACCCGAACGCGGGTTCCGGTCTGGAGTTGCAAGTGATCGCGGCGGTGGTTATCGGCGGCACCAGCCTGATGGGCGGGCGCGGTTCGGTGATCAGCACGTTCTTCGGCGTCTTGATCATCTCGGTCCTGGCTGCCGGCCTGGCGCAGATCGGGGCCACGGAGCCGACCAAGCGCATCATTACCGGTGCCGTGATTGTGATCGCTGTGGTGCTCGATACCTATCGCAGCCAGCGTGCCAGTCGGCGAGGCTGAACCATGGCAACGATCAAGGATGTGGCAGCGCTTGCGGGTATTTCCTACACCACAGTGTCCCATGTGGTGAACAAGACGCGCCCGGTCAGCGAGCCGGTGCGCCTCAAGGTCGAGGCGGCGATCAAGCAGCTCGACTACGTGCCCAGTGCCGTCGCGCGTTCGCTCAAAGCCAAGACCACCGCAACCATAGGCCTGCTGGTGCCCAACAGCCTCAACCCGTATTTCGCGGAATTGGCCCGTGGTATCGAGGACTATTGCGAGCGTAATGGCTATTGCGTGATCCTCTGCAACTCCGATGACAACGCTGAAAAGCAGCGCAGTTATTTACGGGTATTGCTGGAGAAGCGTATCGACGGTTTGATCGTCACCTCAGTGGGCGGCGACGACAGTGGGCTGGCTGCAGGCTTGAGCGCGGTGCGAACGCCCATGGTGATCGTCGACCGGGCGTTGGATGGCATTGATGTCGATCTGGTGCGTATCGACCACGAAGAGGGCGCTTACCTGGCCACCCGGCACCTGCTCGACCTCGGTCATCGGGATATTGCCTGTATCGGCGGCCCGGCCCACACCCGCGTGGCACAAATGCGTCTGGCAGGGTATCGCCGGGCGTTGCACGAGGCTGGCGTGGAAGTACCGGCCGAGCGCATCCGCGAAAGCGATTTCACCAGCACCGGCGGTTATGCCGCCGCCGTGCAACTGCTGGCTGAAAAACCGCCCAGCGCGATTTTCGCCAGCAACGACATGATCGGTTTCGGTGTATTGCGCGCGGCGGCCGAACGCAATATTCGCGTGCCTGGCGAGCTGTCGGTGATCGGTTTCGACGACATTCAAATGAGCCGTTACGTCTACCCGGCGCTAACCACGGTGGGGCAGTCCATCGTGCAACTGGGCGAGACGGCTGCCGAGCTTTTACTGCGACGGATCGCCAACCCTCAACTGCCAATCGATCAACGTATCGTGACCCCAAGCATTGTGTTGCGCGAGTCGACGGCCCCCGTCGCCGGTGTGTTTGCCCAATACCGCTGAACCGAATTGATGAGTACTGATGTATGCCCGCAAAAGTAGTGGTAATAGGCAGCTTGAACATGGACCTGGTGACCCGCGCCAGCCGCTTGCCGCGCGCCGGTGAAACGCTGATCGGCCAGACCTTTGCCACCGTGCCCGGCGGCAAGGGCGCCAATCAGGCAGTCGCGGCGGCGCGGCTGGGTGGCGATGTGGCGATGATCGGCTGCGTCGGCACCGATGCCTACGGCAGCCAACTGCGCGAGGCATTGCTGGTCGAAGGCATCGATTGCCAGGCGGTCAGCAGCGTCGCCGGCTCCAGCGGTGTCGCGTTGATCGTGGTGGATGACAGCAGTCAGAACGCAATCGTCATCGTGGCCGGTAGCAATGGCGCTCTAACGCCGGCGTCATTGCAAGCGTTCGACGCGGTGCTACAGGGGGCCGACGTGATCGTCTGCCAGCTTGAAGTGCCCATGGACACGGTGGGATACGCCCTCAAGCGTGGCCGTGAACTGGGCAAGACCGTGATCCTCAACCCAGCGCCTGCCAGTGCTCCGTTGCCGGCCGAGTGGTACGCCTCGATCGACTATCTGATTCCCAACGAAAGCGAAGCCAGTGCGCTGAGCGGCGTGATGGTCGATTCTCTCGACAGCGCCAAAGAGGCCGCGACTCGTCTGATCGAAGCCGGCGCCGGCAAAGTCATTGTTACCCTGGGTGCGCAAGGTGCGTTGTTTGCTGATGGCCAAGGGTTTGAGCACCTGGTGGCGCCCAAGGTCAAGGCGGTGGATACCACCGCAGCCGGCGACACCTTCGTAGGCGGTTTTGCAGCTGCGTTGTCCGCTGGCGAAAGCGAGGCCGAGGCCATCCGCTTCGGTCAGGTCGCGGCAGCGTTGTCGGTCACCCGCGCCGGTGCGCAACCCTCCATTCCAACGCTGCACGACGTACAAGGTTTTGTAGCCTCATGAAAAAGACCCCACTGCTCAATATCGCCCTGTCGCGAGTGATCGCTTCTCTGGGACACGGCGACATCCTGGTCATCGGTGACGCCGGTTTGCCGGTGCCGCCGGGTGTAGAGTTGATCGACCTGGCGCTGACTCAGGGCATTCCGGACTTCATCAGTACCCTGCGCATTGTGCTCAGTGAAATGCAGGTGGAGAGCCATGTACTGGCCAACGAAATTCTACTCAAGCAGCCGCCAGCGCTGACTGAGCTGAATGCCCTGACGGCTCAGGCCGCGCTCGGCGAGCGTCGTCTGCTGAGTCATGATGAGTTCAAACAACTGAGCCGTCAGGCCCGCGCCGTGGTGCGTACTGGCGAATGCCAGCCTTACTGCAATATTGCGCTGGTGTCCGGCGTGACGTTCTAGTCTTTCCCAACGACAAGGAGTGTTTTATGCAACGTGGTCTACCCACCCTGAGAAATTTGTTTCGGAGTGTTCTGCTTTTGTCCGCACTCACTGCAGCAAGCGCCCAGGCGGCGGAAAAAATCGACCTGATCATCGACACCGACCCGGGCGCCGATGACGTGGTGGCGTTGCTGTTCGCCATGGCTTCTCCTGAGGAGCTGAATATCCGCGCGCTCACCACCGTCGCCGGCAATGTGCGCCTGGACAAAACCTCCCGTAACGCCCGGCTGGCCCGTGAGTGGGCAGGGCGCGAGGACATTCCGGTATACGCCGGTGCGCCAGCACCGCTGTTGCGCACGCCGATCTATGCCGAGAACATTCATGGCAAGGAAGGTATTTCCGGCGTCACCGTGCATGAGCCCAAAAAGGGCCTCGCGCCAGGCAATGCCGTTGATTACCTGATCACGACCCTGCGTGCCGCCAAGCCTCACAGCATCACCATCGCTATGCTCGGCCCGCAGACCAACCTGGCGCTGGCATTGACCCAAGACCCGGAAATCACTCAAGGCATCAAGGAAGTGGTGGTGATGGGCGGTGCGCACTTCAACGGCGGCAATATCACGCCGGTCGCGGAGTTCAACCTGTTCGCCGACCCTGTCGCCGCGGAAATCGTGCTCAAGAGTGGGGTCAAGCTGACCTACCTACCGCTGGACGTCACCCACAAGGTGCTCACCAGTGAAGCGCGCCTGAAGCAGATCGCCGACCTCAAGAACAATGCGAGCAAGATCGTCGGCGATATCCTCAACGAGTACGTCAAGGGCGACATGGAGCACTACGGCATTCCCGGTGGGCCTGTGCATGACGCCACCGTGGTCGCCTATCTGCTCAAGCCTTCGCTGTTCAGCGGGCGTGAAGTCAACGTTGTGGTCGACAGCCGTGAAGGCCCGACCTTCGGCCAGACCATCGTCGATTGGTACGATGGCCTGAAACAACCCAAGAACGCATTCTGGGTTGAGAGCGGCGATGCCCAGGGCTTTTTCGATCTGCTGACCGAACGCCTGGCTCGCTTGAAGTAACGTGCTGATCGGTCGACGTTCGCCGGCCGATTCTTACTCGCGCTCGGGGTTATCCGCCCCCATGTGATCGGCTGGGTATTTTTCGAATACCTGGCCGATGAATGCTTGCGCGGCCTGGGTCCCCAATTCTTTGACCAGCAGGTCGATGCCGATGATTGCCAATTCCTCTGGGCTGCCTGGGCTGTAGGAACTCTGGCCCAAGGGCCATTTGGCTTTGATGTCGGCTTGAAGCGTTACGGTGGTCATGAAGGTCTCGCGAGGCAGAAAAAAATACTGGGCAGCGCGCTGGTGCGCGGTTTTTGCCGGGGCAGTTAACCATTTTGCATGCTGTTTGGCACTGATACTTAGGCATGATGCTTAGGTGCGGGCGCGCGCTGTGCCACACTGTCGGCTTGTTTAACAGTCGGAAAACGCTACGTGCATATCGATTTGAATAACCCTGAGAATCTGACATTGGCCGCCGTGCGCCAACTGCTGGCCAGTGCCAGCGACGACGAGCATGCCCAGTTACGGGTGACCAAGGCCGGTCTTGCCTACATTTCGAGTGGAAGGGCGGTAGGCAATGCGGATATCGACGGGTTGCTGTTTCGGCTGGAGACCTGGGCAAAAGGCTCCGGTTATGTCGGTAACGTGGCGGCCAGTGACGAAGTCTGGGTCACGCAGATTTTCAATGCGTTGCGGCAAAACTGGCCGAAGCCGTCGGATGACTATATCGACATCTACTGATCGCGTTCATATCTGGTCACGATTGATCAAGCGAATGCCCGGCTAGAGTCAGGCAGACTTGCTCCTCAACGCTTTACGTCTTGAAACCAAATCGCCACACCGCTGTCGCACGATCTCTGTCCATTTTTTTATTCATAGGAGGCTTCATGCCTTGGAAGCTCGCATCATTCGGTACTTTGTTGGCAGCACTCGCATTGGCGGGATGCAGCACCTCGGGTACCTCTGAGCCAGCCAAAAATGCCGCTGTGACCGATGCCGGTCATAGCCGCTGTGAGGCGAAGGCTGCCGAATTTACAATTGGCCAGAAAGCCTCGCCGCAACTGTTGGAACAGGCTCGTACGCGCTCCGGTGCGCAGAACGCCCGGATCCTCAAGCCCAACGACATGATCACCCTGGAGTACCGCTCCGACCGACTGAACCTGAACACCGATGACAATTTGGTGATCACTCGGGTCAATTGCGGCTGATCTTCACCGGCTTTTGCTGTGCCCATAAAAAACCCCGTCACATGGACGGGGTTTTTTTAGCTCAGCGGAGAATTACTCGCCGCGAACCTGTGCAGCTTGCATACCCTTTTGGCCTTTCTCAGCCACGAAGGAAACGGTCTGGCCTTCTTTCAGGCTTTTGAAACCGTCGCTTTCGATAGCTTTGAAGTGTACGAACAGGTCGTCACCGCCACCTTGAGGAGTGATGAAGCCGAAGCCTTTTTCATCGTTGAACCATTTAACGGTGCCGGTTTGGCGATTAGACATGGTGTATCTCCAAGAAACATATATTTTCAGTAGTGCTGTGCTGCTCAGGCCAACTGGGCACACCGGGCTATCATAGTCGAAATGTTCGGCTTGGGAGCCCCCCCAAGGCATTGTTTGCTGATCAATAGCGTTGGCTTTAGACCTTCTTCTGGCTGAAAGCCCCGAACTACGGGGCTTCTGCGCTAAATATGGGGTCTTAAAAAAAGCCGTAAAAGCTGCGTAATTTGTGAGAAACAGCGGATTTCAGGTCTTTTTTTCGATCAATCGGCCGTGTGATCAGGCTGTCGATTTACTTTTTCTTCACGACTTTGCAGGACGAAATAGCCGCCACAGCTTTATTTTTAAGCTCCGGACTGGCGTTCTGATTAGTCATCAATTCCTTGATTTCAGCAGTGCTCAATTCCGCGTTGATCTTATCTGCGCCACATTCACAATGGGCTTTGGCGGTTTTGACGTCCACATTCTGGCTGGCCGCAGCGCTGCAGTCGCTGACGAAACTATCGCGCGCACCGGCTGGCCAGTTCGATGGGGCAGCAGCCTGAGCGCCAAGGGAAAGGACGGTCAGTGAAGCAGCGAGAGCGAGGGTCGAGGTAAAACGCATCATTGGATGCTCCTTTGAGTCGAGGACGAACGGCGATTCTCAGGGGGTTTGAGGCACAGCGTACAGCTCAAGTTCACTTTTGCATCTATAAAGCCTGGAAATTCGTTATCAGCAACAGCAGCTGCGGCCCGATGACCGTTCATCTGTGCTAGCATCGGCGGCCTGGCTATTTAACGGCGCGTTCAAAGCGGCCTTGCCACGTTGTTTTTTTTCACTCCAGTCACTCTGGTTCGATTATCGGTTGGCCGAAAGGCTCCTGCCGCTGTAAGGCAGGCGTTCAGCATTGAGCGGCCTGGTGTTGGATCTTGTACTGGCTCATCCCAACCCACGTGACCTTTGGTAGGGGTCACCACTAGGAGAGGAGGCGCCATGCCAACTATTACTCTTCCCGACGGCAGTCAGCGTTCATTCGATCATCCGGTTTCCGTAGCCGAGGTCGCCGCATCCATTGGCGCAGGCCTGGCCAAAGCCACCGTGGCCGGTAAGGTCGACGGCAAGCTGGTCGATGCCAGCGACCTGATCACCACCGATGCCAGCCTGCAAATCATCACGCCCAAGGATCAAGAAGGGCTGGAGATCATTCGCCACTCTTGCGCGCACTTGATTGGCCATGCGGTCAAGCAACTGTACCCGACGGCGAAAATGGTGATCGGTCCGGTCATTGAAGAAGGCTTTTATTACGATATCGCCTACGAGCGTCCTTTTACCCCGGATGACCTGGCGGCCATCGAGCAGCGCATGCACGCGCTGATCGAAAAAGACTACGACGTGATCAAGAAGGTCACGCCGCGCGCCGAAGTGATCGACGTGTTCACCGCTCGTGGCGAAGACTATAAGTTGCGTCTGGTGGAAGACATGCCGGACGAGCAGGCCATGGGCCTGTACTATCACGAAGAATACGTCGACATGTGCCGTGGCCCGCACGTGCCGAACACGCGTTTCCTCAAGTCGTTCAAGTTGACCAAGCTGTCCGGCGCCTACTGGCGCGGCGACGCCAAGAACGAGCAATTGCAGCGCATCTACGGCACTGCTTGGGCTGACAAGAAGCAGTTGGCCGCTTATATCCAGCGCATCGAAGAAGCCGAAAAACGTGACCACCGCAAAATCGGCAAGCGCCTGAACCTGTTCCACCTTCAGGAAGAAGCGCCGGGCATGGTGTTTTGGCACCCGAACGGCTGGACCCTGTATCAAGTGCTTGAGCAGTACATGCGCAAGGTTCAGCGCGAAAACGGTTACTTGGAAATCAAGACACCGCAAGTGGTTGATCGTAGTCTGTGGGAGAAGTCCGGACACTGGGCCAACTACGCCGACAACATGTTCACTACCGAGTCGGAAAGCCGCGATTACGCCATTAAGCCTATGAACTGCCCATGCCACGTGCAGGTGTTCAACCAAGGCCTGAAGAGCTACCGCGAGTTGCCGATGCGCCTCGCGGAGTTCGGTGCCTGCCACCGCAACGAGCCATCGGGTGCGCTGCACGGCATCATGCGTGTGCGCGGCTTTACGCAGGATGACGCTCATATCTTCTGCACGGAAGAACAGATGCAGGCTGAGTCGGCAGCCTTTATCAAGCTGACCATGGACGTTTATCGTGATTTCGGCTTTACCGAAGTTGAGATGAAGCTGTCCACTCGTCCGGAAAAGCGCGTCGGTTCTGACGAGCTGTGGGATCGCGCCGAGGCAGCATTGGCCGCAGCCCTTGATAGTGCGGGCCTTGCATACGACCTGCAGCCGGGTGAGGGAGCTTTCTACGGTCCTAAGATCGAATTCTCGCTGAAAGATTGCCTTGGCCGTGTCTGGCAATGTGGTACCTTGCAGCTCGATTTTAACCTGCCGATCCGTCTGGGAGCCGAATACGTCTCCGAAGACAACAGCCGTAAGCACCCGGTCATGCTGCACCGGGCGATCCTCGGTTCGTTCGAGCGGTTCGTCGGGATCCTGATCGAGCACTACGAGGGCGCATTCCCTGCGTGGCTGGCTCCGACCCAGGCAGTGATCATGAATATCACTGATAAACAGGCAGATTTTGCCGCTGAAGTTGAAAAAACTCTCAACGAAAGCGGATTTCGTGCCAAGTCCGACTTGAGAAATGAAAAGATCGGCTTTAAAATCCGCGAGCATACTTTGCTCAAGGTTCCCTATCTTTTGGTTATCGGAGATCGGGAAGTCGAGATGCAGACTGTCGCTGTGCGTACTCGTGAAGGTGCTGACCTGGGCTCGATGCCCGTCGCCCAGTTCGCTGAGTTCCTCGCGCAAGCGGTTTCCCGGCGTGGTCGCCCAGATTCGGAGTAATTATTATTAAGCGTGAAATGAGACAAGATAAACGAGCTGCACCGAAAGCCCCGATCAACGAGAATATCTCGGCACGCGAGGTTCGGTTAATTGGCGCTGACGGCGAGCAGATTGGCATCGTCTCGATTGATGAAGCGCTTCGTATCGCTGAAGAGTCCAAATTGGACCTGGTGGAAATCTCCGCCGACGCAGTCCCGCCTGTTTGCCGGGTGATGGACTACGGCAAATCGATCTTCGAAAAGAAGAAGCAGATTGCTGCGGCGAAGAAGAACCAGAAGCAGATTCAAGTAAAAGAAATCAAGTTTCGTCCAGGGACGGAGGAAGGGGATTACCAGGTAAAACTGCGCAACCTGGTACGTTTCCTGAGTGATGGGGACAGGGCCAAGGTATCCTTGCGATTCCGCGGCCGTGAGATGGCCCACCAGGAGCTGGGGATGGAACTCCTCAAGCGGGTTGAAGCTGACCTGCTCGAGTACGGTTCGGTCGAACAGCATCCTAAGATGGAAGGACGCCAGCTGATCATGGTCATCGCCCCGAAAAAGAAGAAGTAATCAACAGGGCACGGCAGGCCTTCTGATTATGTTTATCAACTGAATGCGGAGTATCCGAACATGCCAAAGATGAAGACTAAAAGTGGTGCTGCTAAGCGGTTTCTGAAAACTGCTAACGGTATCAAGCACAAGCACGCTTTCAAGAGCCACATCCTGACCAAAATGTCGACCAAGCGTAAGCGTCAACTGCGCGGTAGCAGCTTGCTGCATCCGTCTGACGTGGCAAAAGTCGAGCGCATGCTGCGCCTTCGTTAATTTTTGGATCAAGAATAGAGGAAGTAACTCATGGCTCGTGTAAAGCGTGGCGTCATTGCCCGTAAACGTCACAAAAAAATTCTGAAACTTGCTAAAGGCTACTACGGCGCGCGTTCACGCGTATTCCGTGTTGCCAAGCAAGCGGTAATCAAGGCAGGCCAATACGCCTACCGTGACCGTCGTCAGAAAAAACGTCAGTTCCGCGCTCTGTGGATCGCTCGTATCAACGCTGGTGCTCGTGTTAACGGTCTGTCCTACAGCCGTTTCATCGCTGGCCTGAAAAAAGCGTCCATCGAGATCGACCGTAAGGTTCTGGCTGATCTGGCAGTGAACGAAAAAGCGGCGTTTGCTGCGATTGTCGAGAAAGCTAAAGCCACCTTGGCTTAAGTACCCCCGACAGTCACCGCGGGCTGCTCCTGCAGCCCAAGGTGTTAAACGTCATAAATAGGGGAAGAGCCTTAAAGCTCTTCCCCTATTTCGTATCTGGAGTCTGTACATGGAAAACCTGGACGCGCTCGTCGCTCAAGCTCTCGAGGCTGTGCAAAGCGCTGAAGATATCAATGCCCTGGAGCAAATCCGGGTTCACTACCTTGGCAAAAAGGGTGAATTGACTCAGGTGATGAAGACCCTGGGAAATTTGCCGGCTGAAGAGCGTCCGCAAGTCGGTGCGCTGATCAACGTCGCCAAGGAGCGTGTCACAGAGGTTCTCAATGCGCGTAAGGCGTCGCTCGAGGAGGCCGATCTTGCGGCCAAGCTCGCCGCCGAATCCATTGACGTCACCTTGCCTGGCCGTGGTCAGGCCTCGGGCGGTCTGCATCCGATCACACGGACTCTGGAACGTATCGAACAGTTCTTCACCCATATTGGCTACGGCATTGCCGAAGGCCCTGAGGTCGAAGATGACTATCACAACTTCGAAGCACTCAACATCCCAGGCCACCACCCGGCCCGGTCGATGCATGACACCTTCTATTTCAACGCCAATATGCTGCTGCGCACCCACACCTCGCCGGTACAGGTCCGCACCATGGAAGCGAACAAGCCGCCGATCCGCATCGTCTGCCCAGGCCGTGTGTACCGCAGCGACTCCGATATTACCCACTCGCCGATGTTCCATCAGGTCGAAGGCCTGCTGGTAGATCGCGATATCAACTTCGCCGACCTTAAAGGCACGATCGAAGAATTCCTGCGGGTGTTCTTCGAGAAAGAGCTGGCGGTGCGTTTCCGTCCCTCGTTCTTCCCGTTCACCGAGCCGTCCGCTGAGGTCGACATGGAGTGCGTGATGTGCAGCGGTAAAGGCTGCCGCGTGTGCAAGCAGACCGGCTGGCTGGAAGTCATGGGCTGCGGCATGGTTCACCCGAATGTGTTGCGCATGTCCGGGATCGACCCGGAAGAGTTCTCGGGCTTTGCCTTCGGCATGGGCGTAGAGCGCCTGGCTATGCTGCGTTACGGGGTGAACGACTTGCGTCTGTTCTTCGACAACGACTTGCGATTCCTCGCGCAATTTCGCTAGTCGTAACGAATCTTTAGGAGAGCAGGATGAAATTCAGTGAACAATGGCTGCGTGGCTGGGTAAGCCCGCAGGTAGATCGCGACGAGCTGGTTGCTCGTTTGTCGATGGCCGGCCTTGAGGTCGATAGCGTTACGCCGGCCGCCGGTGTTTTCAGTGGCGTGGTAGTGGGCGAGGTGCTGAGCACCGAGCAGCACCCGGATGCTGACAAATTGCGTGTGTGCCAAGTGAGCAACGGCGCGGAAACCTTTCAGGTCGTGTGCGGAGCGCCCAATGTGCGCCCGGGCCTGAAGATTCCTTTCGCCATGATCGGCGCCGAGTTGCCAGGCGACTTCAAAATCAAGAAGGCCAAACTGCGCGGGGTCGAGTCCAACGGCATGCTGTGTTCCCAGGCGGAACTGCAGGTGGGTGAAGGTAACGATGGTTTGATGGAGCTGCCGGCCGATGCGCCGGTGGGTCAGGACATACGCGTCTACCTGGAGCTGGAGGATGCCAGCATCGAGGTCGATCTGACCCCGAATCGCGGCGACTGCCTGTCCCTCGCCGGTCTGGCCCGTGAAGTCGGGGCTCTGTACAACGTGCCGGTCACTCGACCCGTAGTGGCTGCCGTGCCTGCGGTGCATGACGAAGTGCGCCCGATCGAAGTGCTGGCACCGAATGCTTGCCCACGTTATCTGGGTCGTGTGATCCGGAATGTCGACCTGTCCAAGCCTACCCCGTTGTGGATGGTCGAGCGTCTGCGTCGCGCTGATGTCCGTAGCATCGACGCTGCCGTCGATATCACCAACTACGTGATGCTGGAGCTGGGCCAGCCGTTGCACGCATTTGATCTCGCCGAAATCAACGGCGGCATTCGTGTGCGCATGGCCGAAGAAGGCGAAAAGCTGGTACTGCTCGACGGCCAGGAAGTGGCCCTGCGTGCCGATACACTGGTCATCGCCGACCACTCTCGCGCCCTGGCGATTGCGGGCGTGATGGGTGGCGAGCACAGCGGCGTGTCCGCGACCACCCGCGACGTATTCCTGGAAAGTGCGTTCTTCGATCAGATCGCCATTGCTGGTAAAGCTCGCTCCTACGGCTTGCACACCGATGCTTCGCACCGCTACGAGCGCGGTGTGGACTGGAAGCTGGCCCGTGAAGCCATGGAGCGCGCCACTGGCCTGCTGTTGGAGATTACCGGCGGTGAAGCCGGCCCAATCACCGAAACTGTCAGCGAAGAGCATCTGCCAAGTGTGGCGCCGATTACCCTGCGCGCTAAAAGCGTTGAGCAGATGCTTGGCCTGGTGATCGATCCTGCTGAAATCGAGCAGTTGTTGTCAGCCCTCGGCCTTGGCATTGCTACGGGCGGGGAAGGGCAGTGGCAGGTAGAAGTGCCAAGCCATCGCTTCGATATCAGCCTTGAAGTCGACCTGATCGAAGAACTGGCGCGCCTGTACGGTTATAACCGTTTGCCGGTCCGTTACCCGCAGGCTCGTCTTGCTCCTCAGCCCAAGGCTGAGGCGCGTGCGCACTTGCCTGAGCTGCGTCGTCTGCTGGTTGCTCGTGGTTACCAAGAAGCGGTGACCTACAGTTTCATCGATCCAAAGCAGTTTGAACTGTTCAATCCAGGCGTCGAGCCGCTGTTGCTGGCCAACCCGATCTCCAACGATATGGCCGCCATGCGTTCGTCTCTGTGGCCAGGCTTGGTGAAAGCGCTTTCTCACAACCTGAACCGCCAACAAGATCGCGTGCGCCTGTTCGAAAGTGGCCTACGTTTTGTAGGGCAGTTGGATGGCTTGAAGCAAGAGCCGATGCTGGCCGGTGTGGTCTGTGGCAGCCGGTTGCCGGAGGGCTGGGCCCAAGGCCGCGAAGCAGTGGACTTCTTCGACGTTAAGGCTGACGTAGAAGCCGTGCTGGGCTTTGCCGGTGCGTTGGACGCGTTCACCTTTGTTCCGGGTAGCCACCCGGCGCTGCATCCGGGCCAGACTGCGCGCATCGAGCGTGAGGGACGTTTGGTCGGTTTCGTCGGCGCTATTCACCCGGAACTGTCGAAAACTCTCGGCCTTGATCGCCCGGTATTTGTATTCGAGCTGGTGTTGGCTGAAGTGGCGACTGGCAAGATGCCCAAATTCAGCGAGTTGTCGCGTTTCCCTGAAGTGCGCCGAGACTTGGCGCTGATCGCCGATCGCGATGTCGCCGCTACTGCCGTTCTGGATGTAATCCGTGAAAATGCAGGGGAATGGCTGACGGACCTCAGGCTATTTGACGTCTATCAGGGTAAAGGTATTGATCCGCATAGAAAAAGCCTCGCAGTCGGCTTGACCTGGCAGCATCCATCGCGCACTCTTAATGACGATGAGGTGAATACCACGACACAAAATATCCTCACCTCGCTTGAACAAAGGTTAAACGCCACGTTAAGGAAGTGACGTATGGGGGCTTTGACGAAAGCTGAGATGGCGGAACGTCTGTACGAAGAGCTGGGTCTTAACAAGCGCGAGGCCAAGGAATTGGTCGAGCTGTTTTTTGAAGAGATCCGCCATGCTCTGGAAGACAACGAACAGGTCAAATTGTCTGGTTTCGGCAATTTTGACCTGCGGGACAAACGCCAGCGGCCTGGCCGCAATCCAAAAACGGGAGAAGAAATCCCGATCACGGCTCGCCGTGTGGTCACCTTTCGTCCAGGGCAGAAGTTGAAGGCCCGAGTTGAGGCTTATGCTGGAACCAAGTCATAACGACGAACTACCCGTCATCCCAGGCAAGCGCTACTTCACCATTGGTGAAGTCAGCGAGCTGTGTGCGGTAAAGCCGCACGTGCTGCGCTATTGGGAGCAGGAGTTTCCTCAACTCAACCCCGTCAAACGCACCGGGAACCGTCGGTATTATCAGCGCCAGGATGTGCTGATGATCCGACAGATCCGCGCGTTGCTGTACGACCAAGGGTTCACCATCAGTGGTGCGCGTCAGCGCATGTCCGGTGATGAAGCCAAGGACGACACCACTCAGTACAAACAACTGATCCGCCAGATGATCTCCGAACTCGAAGATGTGCTGGTGGTTTTGAAGAAGTAAATCCGGCTTTTAAAATACTTCCACATTTCAAAAGCTTGCGGTATATTCCTGATCGCTTCGTTGCGAAGCGAACCCAGTAACACGCCTAGTCGGGGCGTAGCGCAGTCCGGTAGCGCACTAGCATGGGGTGCTAGGGGTCGAGTGTTCGAATCACTCCGTCCCGACCATATCTTTCAATGACTTAGCCCAATCTACCCAGGTTGGGCTTTTTCATGCCCAAAAAATATCCCACGACTCCCACCCGTGCTCACACCCATGCGCTACGCAACGGCAATGGAAGCCAATCAAAGCGTCCCCTGTACCCTGTACAACCCTGATCGGCTAGCCGGCGTACTCGACTGAAACGGCAGGTGTCTCCACTGCTTGGTGTGGCTTGATACATCGCGTCGGCTGCTTTAGCGAGATGCGCTCCGACGATGCTGTCGTTGTGGAGGCAGAGCAGTAGGTTGGCTCATAAACTGCTGGCGGCGGCTTTGAGATCCGCTGCTGACGCGAAGGCTGTTAGGCGAAGAAAAAATATTGGCGATGAGGCATGTTCACCGCGGATTTTCCGCCTGATCCTTTTCATAGCGCGCATAGCCATCGACAAAAAATAGGGGTGGAGCCTGTCCCTTTTTTTCACCTCGCCTGTCATTCCAGGCAAGTGAACATAATCGAGAGCTTCCCCAATGCCCGTCGTCCGCCCCTTGCGCTTGCGCCCGTTGCTGAAACTGAGTTTGCTGCTGAGCCTGAGTACCAGCCCGTTGTTCGTCCCCGTCAGTTATGCCGAAGACAGCGCGCCGCGCCGCAGCTACCAGGTGCCGGCCGGCAGCCTGAGCGCGGCGTTGACCCGGTTTGCCGGGCTGGCGGGGGTTAATTTGTCGGTGGACCCGGCGTTGGTCAGCGGGCGCAGCAGCCAAGGCCTGACCGGCGAGTATGGTGTGGAAGAGGGCTTTGCGCGCCTGCTGCAAGGCTCCGGCCTGCAACTGCAACCCATGGGCGAGCAGGCCTACATGCTGGTGCCCCAGCCGGATGGCAGCAGCCTTGAACTGGCGCCCACCTCCATCCTCGGCACCACCGGCCTGTATGACGGCGACAGCTATGCCGGCGGCCAGGTGGCGCGACGTGGCTCCCAGGGCTTGCTGGGCACCCGCGACTTTATGGAGACGCCCTTCAGCATCACCACCTACACCCAGGACACCGTAAAAAACCAGCAGGCGCGCACCTTGGGCGACCTCATAGCCAACGACCCCTCGGTGCGCGCCACCAACCCGGCCGGTGGGCGCTATGAGCAATTCACCATCCGTGGCTTCAGCCTGTTCAACAGCGATGTGGCTTACAACGGTCTGTACGGCGTACTGCCGACCTACAGCATCGATATGGAAATGGCCGACCGCGTCGACATCCTCAAGGGGCCGACCCAGTTGATCAACGGCATCTCGCCGCGAGGCAGTGTGGGCGGCGGTATCAATGTGGTGCCCAAGCGCGCCATCGACAAGGACATCACCTCATTCACCGGCACCTGGGCCTCCGACAGCCAGGCCGGCGGCGCGGTGGATGTGGGCCGGCGCTTTGGCGAGGATAACCAGTTCGGCCTGCGCTTCAACGGCGTGAAGCAGTCCGGTGATACCGAGTGGGATCACCAAAGCGTCGACCGTGAAATGGCCGTGCTCGGTCTGGACTTCCGTGGCGAGCGCCTGCGCCTCTCCACCGATATCGGCCACACCGAACGCGACACCGACGCGCCCCAAGAGCGCGTGCAAGTCGCCGCCGCCGCGCCGGTGCCCCGGGCCAGCGATGTGCGCCGCAACTATGCGCAATCCTGGAGCAAGGCACGCACCAACGACACGTTCGGCACGTTCAACGGCGAGTTCGATCTGAGCGATAACGTGATGCTCTATGGCGGCGTCGGCGTGCGCAAAAGCAGCCACGACTTCCTGCGCCACGCGGTGTCCGTCACCAACGCGGCCGGTGCGTTCAAAGTGCAGCCTCGGGACTTCACCCGCGATGAAAATGTACGCACCGCCACCGCTGGCGTGCGCAACTGGTTCCACACCGGGCCGGTGAGCCACGAGGTCAACCTGGCGGCCAGCTACTTCTATATGGATTTCACCAACGGCGGCGCGCGCTATGCAGAGGCATCGAGCAACCTGTACGACCCGGTGCAAACGCCGACACCTTCGACGCCTACGCGCCAGGACGCCAAGGTCTACACCGAAAACAAGTTCAGCGGCCTGGCGTTGTCCGACACCCTGGGCTTTTTCGACGATCGCCTGTTGCTCACCCTCGGTGCGCGCTGGCAGCGGGTCAAGGTCGACGACTGGAGCAATGGCGTTAAAGGCGACACCGCCTACGACGAAGAAAAAATCTCGCCCTCGGGCGGTCTGTTGTTCAAAGCCACCGACAAACTGTCGCTGTATGCCAACTACATGGAAGGCCTGAGCCAGGGCAAGATCGCGCCATCCACCTCGGTCAACGAAGATCAAATCTTCGCGCCGTTCATCAGCCGCCAAGTGGAAGTGGGCGCCAAGTACGACGCCGGTGCATTCGCGGTGACCGCCGCCGTGTTTCGCATCAAGCAGCCGGCCTACGAGACCAACGCCACCACCCGCGTGTTCGGTCCCAATGGCAAGCGCCAGAACGACGGGGTGGAGCTGAGTGTGTTCGGCGAGCCGCTCAAGGGCGTTCGCCTGCTGGGCGGCGTGATGTATATCGACAGCGAACTGAAAAACACCACTAACGGCACCTTCGACGGCAACCGTGCGCCGGCCACGCCCAAGTACAACGTCAACCTCGGTGCCGAATGGGACGTACCGACCCTCGAAGGCCTGACTCTGACTACCCGCGGCATCCACTCCAGTTCCCAGTACCTGGACCAGTCCAACGTCAAGGAAATCGACGCCTGGAACCGCATCGACGTCGGCGCCCGTTACGCATTCAAGGTGGACGACAAACACATCACCCTGCGCGCCAACGTGGAGAACGTCGCCGACAAACGCTACTGGAGCTCGGCAGGCGCTTCGGATGACAGCGAGCCGGGGCTGACCCTGTCGACACCGCGGACGTATCTGCTGTCGGCTACCGTCGACTTTTAACGCCCGGCGCGGGCTGCAACGGGTTGGCAAAAGGGGGTGAGCGCGGTCGGACTGCCTGACCGAGCGCTCATCCCCAGCGTGTTACTGGCACTGTTCTGCTCACAATCGGTGCCATCTGTGAGCCATTTGGTAGCACACCTCCACACACGGCAGCCCTTGTTAACCGACGGGGCTTGCCGCTGTTTCCTGCAAAATCAGTCTCTTAAACATTGCCTAGTGCATCTGGCACATATCCTGCTGTGTTTGTATCCGTGGATAATTGGATACAAAAATACAAAAGGTGACGCTGATGCAATTTGCTCCCGCTTACGTTGACCGTCAGCCGCTGACCGCCGAGGAGGAGGCTTACAACTTCCTGCTCGACGCCATCTGCGGCGGTCGCTTGCGCAAGGGCGATCGCCTGATCGCCGAAGACATCGCCAGCGAGATCGGCATGAGCCGTATGCCGGTGCGCGAAGCGTTTCGCCGTCTGGATGCCCAAGGGCTGGTGACTTTGCGTCCCAACCGTGGCGCGGTTGTCAGTGGCCTGGACATTGATGAGTTGCACGAAGTCTTCGAGATGCGCAGCGCCCTGGAAGGGCTGGCGGTACGCGTGGCGGTAGGCCGCATCGGCGAGCGTCAGTTGGCGGCGCTGGAGCGTCTGCTGGATGAAATGGATGACTACCGCGATGAGAGCGCCGAGTGGGTCAGCCGACACCGCGCCTTCCACGAATACCTGTGCAGCCTCAGCGGCAGGCCGCGTTTGATGAAGCAGATTTCGGCGTTGTATTCCCTGGTCGAAGCGCCGATGCGGCTGTGGCTGCAGCACGGCGAAAAACCCCTAAGCGCGCGTCAGGAGCACTCGGTGATCCTGGAGGCGATTCGTGCCGGCGATGCCGCGCGCGCCGAGGCCGTGGTGCGTGAGCACATCGAAGGCACCGTGCCGGCCCTGATCCAATTCCTGCAAACAGAACAATAAGATCCACTGTGTTTTGACGTTGAGTCCTGCCCCGTTTTTCCACGAACTGGAGTGTCTGGTCATGCATAAACACCGCGCCTTGCTGGTGGCTGTCTCCCTCGGTCTGTGCACGCAATGGGCCGTTGCCGCGCCCCAGGTGCCGGAGCGATTGCGCAACGTCGACAAACTCACTTATTGCTCAGGCATGGATTCACCGCCCCTGGTCTCCTTCGATGAGTCTCAGAAACCCCGGGGGCTTACCGTGGACCTGGGCTTGGAAATCGCTAAGCGCCTGGGCGACAAGCAGGTGCAGTGGAAGGTGGTTCCGTTCTCGGGGCTGGTGCCGGCGTTACTGGCCCAGCAATGCGACATGATCGTTGATCAGCTGTTCGACAAGCCCGAGCGGCGGCAAGTGATCGACATCGTCAACTACATGTATTCCAGCCAATCGGTGGTGGTGCCCAAGGGCAATCCCAAGGGCATCAAGACGCTGGACGACTTGTCCGCGCACAAAGTTGCTGTGCTCAACGGCTCCACCATCAAAACCCTGCTGGACACGCAGAACGACAGCCTGACCAAGGCCGGCAAGCCACCGATGAAACTGGTGGTGTACAACACCGACACCGACGCCTTTCAGGCCCTGCGCATCAGCCAGGTGGACGCCTATGGCACCACCGTGGAAACCGCCGGTTATTACGCGGCGATGGCCCCGGACCTGTTTCAGGAGGGCGTGCCTGCGTTCAGCCGCATCCTCACCGGCCTGGGCATGCGCAAGGATGACCCACAACTGACGGCCGCCGTGCAGCAGGTGATCAGCGATATGCGCAGCGATGGCAGCTATGTGCAGTTACTGAACAAGTGGCATGTCAGCAGCGACACACTCGACTGAGGTCCGCCGCGATGAACTTCAATTGGGATGTGTTCTGGCAGTACCTATTGCAGCCCAGCGGGGTGTACCTCACCGGGCTGTGGCTGACCTGCCTGATCAGTGTGCTGGCCATGGCGCTGGGGTGTGTGCTGGGCCTGGCGGCGGCGTTGTTGCGGCTGTCCGGCAACCCGTTGCTGCACCTGCCGGTACGCTTTTATGTGTGGCTGATGCGCGGCACGCCGTTACTGGTGCAGATCGTGTTTCTGTACACCGCATTGGCGGCGGGCGGGATTTTCCGCTTCGAGGACATCGAGCTGTTCGGCTTGATCGTCCCCGGCAATATCCAGGCGGCGATCATTGCCCTGGGCCTGAACGAAGGCGCGTACATGGCCGAAATCATCCGCGCCGGTATCGGTGCGGTAGACAAGGGCCAATACGAAGCCGGACGTTCCCTGGGCATGGGCTTCGCCAAGTTGATGCGGCGCATTGTGCTGCCCCAGGCGTTTCGCGTGATCGTGCCGCCCCTGGGCAATGAGTTCAACGTGATGCTCAAGAACACCACCTTGGTCAGCGTGATCGGCGTGCAGGAGCTGCTGCTCAGCACTCAGATGATCACCTCGGCGACGTTCCGCGTGTTCGAGTTGTACTTGGTGGTCGCGTTGTACTTCCTTACGCTGACCACGCTGTGGGGCTTTTTCCAGCGCTGGCTTGAAGTGCGCTTCAGCCAGTCCGACCGGCCGTCTGCACCGCCGCCGGCAGCCAGCCGCATGTTCGGTCGCAGTACCCTGAAACTGCTGAGGGGACGTTAACCATGGCGCATCAAAGTGAAGAACTGATCATTGAGGCGCTGGATATCCACAAATCGTTCGGCGCGCTGCAGATCCTCAAAGGCATCTCCCTGCAAGTGCGGCGCGGCGAAGTGGTGGTGCTGATCGGCGCCTCCGGTTCCGGCAAGACCACGTTTATCCGCTGCATCAACCTGCTGGAGGACATCCAGGGCGGGCGCATCCGCGTCAACGGCCGCGCCATGGGCTACCGCGAACGCAGCGACGGCAGCCTGGTGCGCGATTCGGAGCGCAACATCGCCCGTCAGCGCCGCGACATCGGCATGGTGTTCCAGCGGTTCAACCTGTTCCCCCATATGACCGCGCTGGAAAATATCATCGAGGCGCCGATCCAGGTGCTGGGCACCCCGCGTGCCGAAGCGTTGGAACAGGCGCGCGGTTTGCTTGCGCGGGTGGGCCTGGCGGACAAGGCCAGCCACTACCCGTCGATGCTCTCCGGGGGCCAGCAGCAACGGGTAGCGATTGCCCGCGCGCTGGCAATGAAACCCCAGGCCATGCTGTTCGACGAACCCACCAGCGCCCTTGACCCGGAAACCGTCGGCGAAGTGCTGCAAGTGATGAAAGAACTGGCCGAGGAGGGCATGACCATGGTGGTGGTGACCCATGAAATGGGCTTTGCCCGTGAGGTGGCTGATCGCGTGGTGGTGCTCGATCAGGGCGAACTGATTGAGCAAGGGCCACCGGAACAGATCTTCAGCCATCCCAGCCACCCGCGTACCCGAGCGTTTCTCAGTCGCGTGCTCTGAACGCACGCCAACCCCCCGTATTCAAGAGCCTTTGCCATGTTGAAATTCTCTGCCCATGAGTACCCCTATCCGTCGCAACGTCAAAGTGTGTTCGCCCATCGCGGCATGGTAGCCGCGTCCCAGCCCCTGGCCGCTCAGGCCGGTATTGAAGTCATGCAGCAGGGCGGCAATGCCATCGATGCCGCCATCGCCACGGCGGCGGCGCTCACCGTAGTTGAACCCACCGGCTGCGGCCTGGGGGGTGATGCGTTTGCGCTGGTCTGGTGCAAAGGCCAACTGCACGGTCTGAACGGCAACGGCCATGCGCCGGCAGCGTTGAGTATCGAGGCGGTCAAGGCAGCCGGCTACGAGCGTATGCCGCTGTACGGTTGGACGCCGGTGACAGTGCCTGGCTGCCCGTCGGCCTGGGCGGAGCTGTCGCAACGCTTCGGCAAGTTGCCCTTCGCTGCGCTGCTGCAACCGGCCATCCGCTTGGCACGGGATGGTTTTCCAGTGTCGCCGGTGGTTGCCCATCAATGGCAACTGGCCGTAAACGAATTCAGCCCCCATCGCGACCCGGTGCTCGATGCCTGGTTCGACACTTTCCTCATCGATTGGCGCGCCCCCAAAACCGGCGAGATATTCCGCAATCCGGCCCAGGCCCGCACGTTGGAGGAACTGGCCGTCACGCGCTGCGAAAGCCTGTATCGCGGCGCCCTGGCCGAGCGCCTGGACGCGCATGCCCGCGCCACTGGCGGTTACCTGCGCGCCAGCGATCTCAAGGATTACCGCGCCCAATGGGTGGAGCCGATCCACATTAACTATCGCGGCGTCGACGTCTGGGAGATCCCCCCCAGCGGCCAGGGACTGGTCGCGCTGATGGCGCTGAAAATCCTCGAAGGTTTCCACTTCGATCACCGCGACAGCCCACAGACCTGGCATCGTCAGCTTGAAGCCATGAAGCTGGCCTACAGCGACGGCCTGCATTACATCACCGACCCGCTGCACATGCGCATGGCGGTGGACGACCTGCTCAGCGACCGCTACAGCAGCCGTCGCCGCGCGCAGATCGGCGAGCAGGCGCAACCGCCCAAACCAGGCGACCCGCACGCCAGCGGCACGGTGTACCTGGCCACCGCCGACGCCGAAGGCAACATGGTCTCGTTCATCCAGAGCAACTACCACGGCTTCGGCTCCGGCGTGGTACTGCCCGACAGCGGCATCGCCCTGCAGAACCGTGGCCAGGAGTTCAGCCTCGACGCCACCCACGCCAACCGCCTGGCTCCCGGCAAGAAAACCTTCCACACCATCATCCCCGGCTTCCTCACCCAGAACGGCCAGGCCCTCGGCCCATTCGGCGTGATGGGCGGTTACATGCAGCCCCAGGGGCACGTGCAGATGGTGATGAATCTGGTGGACTTCGGCCTCAACCCCCAGGCCGCGCTGGATGCACCGCGCTGGCAATGGTTGGGCGATATGAACGTCGGCGTCGAGCACGGCGCTTCTCGCGAGTTGGCCAATGCCCTGGCGCGGCGCGGCCACCAGGTGCAGATCGCCAGCGACCTCACCGATTACGGGCGCGGGCAGATCATCCTGCGCGACCCACACAGCGGGGTGTTATGCGGCGGCACCGAGCCGCGGGCGGATGGGCATATCGCGGTGTGGTAAGACGCACCATTTGCGGCTCATGGGCATTTTGGATAGGGTGCATACCTACCCCCCCAGGATGCCCCCATGACCGATCCCGCTCCTAAAACCCGTCGCGCCCCCAAAGGTGAAAAACGCCGCGAAGAGCTGCTGGACGCGGCCTTGCAGGTGTTTTCCCGCGAAGGTTACAGCGGCGCGTCCGTGGCGCGGGTGGCGGCGGTTGCCGGTCTCTCGGTGGCGGGGTTGCTGCATCACTATCCCAGCAAGATCTCGTTGCTGATGGGCGTGCTGCAACGGCGTGACGAAATTAATCAGCGGATCGCCGATCAAGTGCGCGCCGAGAAGACGCTGTGCGGGTTGCTCGGCAGCCTGCGGGCGATCAATGCCGCGAACGCCAATGCGCCGGGGGTAGTGCGCGCGTTCACCATTCTCAATGCCGAAAGCCTGCTCGATGCACAGCCGGCCTGGGCCTGGTTCCAGCAACGCTATGAGGGGATCCAACGACGTTTGCAGGGACAGTTCGCCGATCTGGTGGCGGCGGGAGAAGTGCGCAGCGATGTGGACATCCCTGGGCTGGTTGAAGAAATCCTGGCCATGATGGATGGCCTGCAGATCCAGTGGCTGCGGTTTCCCGAGCGGGTGGACCTGGTGGCGCGCTTCGATACCTACCTTGCGCGGGTCGAAGCGGCCATCAGAACCTGAGCCGAACGCGGGTCAAGTGTGAGAGGGCGCAAGCCCAGCCACACTCGACCGCGCTGGATCAGTTACCTGCAGCGCTGCCCTGGCTGCTGTCATCACTCATGTCATAGCCATCACCGTCGCTGGTGCCGCTGTCGCCTTGGTTTTGATGCAGCACGCCGCCGGTCTTGACCGTCGATTCACGCAACGTCGAGTTCAGCGCCGAACGTGGCAGCGGGTTGCTGGTGCCGGTCGACAGTTCCTGGCGGAACGGGTTGACCAGCTTGGCGTTCAGGCGAATGTCCTGGGACGACGCGCCCACCGACAGGGTGAAACTGTCGGCGTCCACCACCCAGTGCTTGCTCGCCACGTCGTAGTAGGCCAGCGAGCGGTCATTGAGCTCGATGGTGACGCGCTTGCTTTCGCCCGGCTTGAGGAACACTTTTTTGTAGCCCTTGAGTTCCTTCAGCGCGCGTTCGACTTTCGGGTTGTTCTGCCCCACATACAATTGCGCCACTTCGGCGCCGCCCACCTTGCCGGTGTTGGCCAGGTCGAACGAGACTTTGATCGGCGCACCGGCCACCGCCACCCCAGGGGTGACGCTGATATTGCTGTACCCGAACGTGGTGTACGACAAGCCGTAGCCGAACGGGTAGAGCGGTTTGATGCCCTTTTTCTCGTAGCCGCGATAACCCAGGAACAGGTCGTCTTTGTAGCTCATCTCGTCCAGGGTTTCCTGGTTGTCGAACTTGGGGAAGGTCGCGTAGATCGGGTTGTCTTCGATATTGCGTTCGATGCTGATCGGCAGTTTGGCCGACGGGTTGACCTTGCCCAGCAGGATCTCCGCCAACGCCTGGCCACCGTTCTGCCCAGGGTAGAACGCATGCAGCGCGGCCGGCACTTGATCGACCCAGTCGCTCATCTTCAACCCGGTGCCGCCGTGCAGGGTGACGACGGTGTTCGGGTTGACCTTGGCGATGCTCTGGATCAGCAGGTTCTGATATTCCGGTAGATCGAAGCTGTGGTCGAAGCCTTCGCCTTCGTACTCGTTGCTGTTACCGGCCGCGACCAGTACCGCGTCGTAGTTGGCCAGGTCCTTCGGCGCCACCAACGAAGCCCAGCTCATTTGCACGCCCACCAGGCCGCCCATGGTCGAGAGGTAGCCATTGCGACGCGAGTATTCCAGCTTGATGTTGACCGGTTTGCCGGCCTCCAGCTTGACCTTGGCAAACACCGGAATGGTCGGCGGGATGCTGTTGTTGGGCAGCGGCTTGCCGTCGCCGTTATCGAGGACTTTCTGGCCGTTCACGTACAGGCGCACCGCACCGTCGGCGCGCACCTTGAACACCTGCTCGCCGCTGACTGTCGGGGTAATCTGGCCGCTGTAGCGGATGGATGTGGCGGCGGTGTCGCCATTGACCGGCAGGCTGTCGGTGGACCAGTCCAGGTCGACATGCTGGTCGGTGCGGCGCGCGGCCGGGTCGCCGGACCAGTTGGCGTTGCTGAAGAACTCGGTCTTCAGGCCCTTGACGGGGTTGCCGTCGCTGTCAGCGTGGGTCCAGGTCGAGGTGGCCGGGTCCAGGGACAGGCCGTCGATAAACTCCACCTTGGCGCCTGGCGCCAATTGCTGCAGGCCGCTCAGCTCGCTGATGTAGTTGGCTGCCATTACGTTGGCACTGCCGAAACCGGTGGGCGGCGCGTACTTGGCGAGGCTGCCGACCACGGCGATGCGCTTGACCTTCTTGGCATCCAGCGGCAGCAGGTTGTTCTGGTTCTTGAGCAGCACAATGCCTTCGCGCGCGGCATTCAGCGCCACGCGATTGCTGGTGGCGCTGTTCATGTTGTGGCTGGTCAACGGCGCCTTGCTGTCGAACTTGTACAGGTAGATCTGCTTGAGGATGCGCCGCACTTTGTCATCAATGGTCGCGCTGCTCAGCTCGCCGCTGTCCAGGTACGGCTTGAGCACCGTGCTGTTCATCTGGTAGCCCATCATGTCCAGATCGGTGCCGGCCTGGGCTGCGGGCAAGCCATCGACCACGGCGTTGTAGTCGCTCTGCACAAAGCCCGGATAGCCCCATTCGGTTTTCAGAATGTCGTGCATCAGGTGCTTGTTCTGGCAGGCGAACTCGCCGTTCACTTTCTGGAAGGCGCACATCATCATCGCAACTTTGCTGTTCTTGGACGCGGATTCGAACGGCGGCAACGTCATCTCGCGCAGCACGCGTTCGCTGATGATTTCATTGAGGTGGAAGCGGTTGCTTTCCTGATCGTTGGCGGCGAAATGCTTGGCATTGGCCCACACGCCACGGGACTGGATACCGTTGATCAACGCAGGACCCAGGCTGGCGCCGAGGAACGGGTCTTCACCGGACAGGTACTCGAACGCACGGCCGCTGTACGGCATGCGGTACAGGTTCACACCGGGGCCGGTGACGAACTGATAGCCGCCGCTGGCGGTGTCATAACCCAGCGCCCGGCCCAAGTCGATGGCGCGGCGCGGGTTCCAGCTGGCTGCCAGGTTCGGGCCCGACGGGTACACCACGCCCTGGGCATTGCCTTCGCTGGTGTAGCGCACGCCCACGCCACCGTCGGCGCCGTGGATCTGTGGAATGCCGTACTGGCTCAGGGGTTTAACGTCCCAGCCACCGATACCACCGATGTAGGCAAGTTTTTCCTCCATGGTCATCTTCGCCAGGGTTTTATCCGCCGCTTTTTCCGCGCGGCTCATTCGGCCCTCGTCCAGCGCCGGGCTGGTGCCCGCATGCACTTGGGACACGGCCAGGGCCAGCAGGGCGAGCGCCGACTGCGCCCCGATCTTTTTGCGTTTACTCATGGGTCTCTCCGACAACAACAGTTCAATCAATAGGCGCGTTAAACAACAGGGTTTGCTGCGCGCTCATCACTTTTTCAAAGGCAATAGTTGCCCCTGATCGCAATTTTTAGCCGATGGCTAATTGCAACTACTTGGCGAAATTCGCGGACGTATTAGTTGGAAATTGTATTGATTATTCTTGTGGATGGTGTCTATGCGATATCACGCCATGGCATTTTGAATCGCAAAAACGTCACAATTAAGGCAATTCTTGCGCTTATAAGTCAAATAAAAGCTAATTTTTGCGAAAAATAAGAAATAATTCCTTACGTTTTGGAACTTACGCTAAACCTACAAGTCGATTGGTTTAAGAAAATATATGCAGTCATGGCGAACTAATGGCGTTGCCCGATAGTTCTAAAGTGCCATGTTTCATACAGGCTGTAACACTTCCTGCTTTGGTGTAGGGTCTTGAACTTAGTCAAGGCGCCACTTGAGCCGAACGCTGTTTTTTATCTGGAGAATATTTATGAAAGTTTCCCTGTTGGGTGCCGGTATTGTGCTGGGCGTTGCATTGAGTGGCGCGGCCATGGCCGCCGACTCCACCGATGCAGATGCCCAGTCTGGCGCTGCCGATTCCACGGTGCTGACCCAGACCCACGATGCCAAAGCCGCCAAGAAACAAAAGGCCGAAACCACCAAGGGCGGTCGCCCACTGAACAGCAGCCACCAGGCCGCGCCGAAAACCTCGAACTAACGGGAAAACCGATCGCCTGTGGGAGATGGCAAGCGCCATTCCCACAGGCCTGTTGAACATAGTCCCTCACATAGCCCCTCAGACCGTCACCCATGTCCAACCCTTCAACGCCCATCGATGCCTGCCAGACCCCCCTCCCGGAGACCGACCAGGTCTGCGCCTGGCTGATGCGGCACGCCGGCCTGAAAACCGTCGATCTGGAGCGCGCTCGCCGTCTGGCCCAGGCGTCCGCCGACGACGAATTGCTCGGCCTGCTTACGCGTCTGGGGCTGGTTTCCGAAGTCGAACTGGCGCGCGCCTGGGCCCAATTGCTCGGCGCGCCGCTGCTGTTGGCCGAGGCCGCGCCCGCGCTGCTTGATCCGTTACCGGTGTTGACCGAGCGCTTTATGCGTCATTACCAAGTGGTGCCGGTGGGGTGGCAAGAAGGCGGGCTGACGGTGCTGTCGGCCAACCCGGCGCAACGCTACGCTTTCCAGGCCCTGGCCTATGCCTGCGGGGTGCCGGTGTGGCTGGCGGTGGGGCCGCGCACCGAAGTCGATACCTTGATTGAGCGCTATTACGGCCAGGGCCGTTCGACCATGGGCACCTTGATCGAAAACCTCGATGAGCAGGGCGGCGCCTTGGAAGACATCGAACACCTCAAGGACATGGCCTCCGAAGCGCCGGTGATACGGTTGGTCAACCTGATCCTGCAACGCGCCGTCGAGCAGCGCGCCTCGGACATCCATATCGAACCGTTCGAGAACCAACTCAAGGTGCGCTACCGCATCGATGGCGTGCTGCATGACGCCGAAGCGCCGCCATCCAGCTCGTCGGCGGCGGTGATTTCCCGAGTAAAGATCATGGCACGCCTGGACATCGCCGAGCGCCGCCTGCCCCAGGACGGGCGCATCATGCTGCGCATCCAGGGCAAGGAACTGGACCTGCGGGTGTCCACGGTGCCCACCAGTTTTGGCGAGTCGGTGGTGATGCGTTTGCTCGACCGCCAGACCGTACGCTTCGACTTCCAGAGCCTGGGCTTCGACGGCGAGCGCCTGCAAACCTTTCTCGATGTGCTGGAGCGGCCCCACGGCATTCTGCTGGTCACCGGCCCGACCGGCTCGGGCAAAACCACCACGTTGTACACCGCGCTGTCGCGGCTCAATACCGCCGAACGCAAGATCATCACCGTGGAAGACCCGGTGGAATACCAACTCGAAGGCATCAACCAGATCCAGGTCAAACCCGCCATCGGCCTGGATTTTGCCGGTGCGTTGCGCTCTATCGTGCGTCAGGACCCGGACGTGATCATGATCGGTGAGATCCGCGACCTGGAGACCTGCCGCATCGCGATCCAATCGTCGTTGACCGGGCACCTGGTGCTGTCGACCCTGCACACCAACAGCGCGGCGGCGAGTATCACGCGCCTGCTGGATATGGGCGTAGAGAGCTACCTGATCGCCTCGACGGTCAACGGCATCCTCGCCCAGCGCCTGGTGCGCCGCCTGGACCCGGCCACGCGCGTAGCCTTCGAAGCACCGCCTGAATTGATCGCGGAACATGGCTTGGATCGCCTGACGGACCGACGTCCGATTGTGCTCTATCGCCCCGGCACTGGTGGTTATCGCGGCCGTAGCGCCATCACCGAATTGCTGGTGATGAATGACGAACTGCGCAGCCTGCTGATGCGCCAGGCCGACGCTGCCACCCTCGAACAGGCGGCGCGCCGCAGCGGCCTGCGTACCCTGCACGAAGAAGGCTTGCGCCAGGCGCTGGCCGGCATCACCTCGCTGGAAGAAGTGCTGCGCGTCACGCGTGGGGAGGGCACGTGAGCCTGTTCAAATACCGCGCGCTCGATGCTCAGGGTGCGCCGCACAACGGCACCCTCGACGCGAAGGATCAGCCCACTGCCGTGACCCTGCTGCAAAAGCGCGGCCTGCTGGTGCTGCAGGTCGAGCCAGCGGGCCTCAGTGGCCTGCATAAAGCCCTGGGCCGTGGCCAGCTCAACGGCGCCGCCCTGGTCAGCTTCACCCAGCAACTGGCCACGTTGCTCGGCGCCGGGCAACCCTTGGAGCGCGCCCTTGGCATTCTGCTCAAGCAACCCGGCCAACCGCAGACCCGCGCGCTGATCGAGCGCATCCGCGAACAGGTCAAGGCCGGCCAGCCGTTATCCAAAGCCCTGGAAGCAGAGGGCGGGCAGTTCTCGCCGCTGTACCTGAGCATGGTGCGCGCCGGCGAGGCGGGCGGGGCCCTGGAAAACACCCTGCGTCAACTCAGCGATTACCTGGAACGCAGCCAATTGCTGCGAGGCGAGGTGATCAACGCGCTGATCTACCCGGCGTTTCTGGTGGTCGGCGTACTCGGTTCCCTGGCGCTGCTGCTGGCCTATGTGGTGCCGCAATTCGTGCCGATTTTCAAAGACCTTGGCGTGCCGATCCCGCTGATCACCGAAGTGATTCTGGGCCTTGGGCAGTTTCTCGGCGCCTATGGATTAGCCGTGCTGGCCGGCCTGATCGTAACGGTCTGGGTCCTGGCCGCGCGTCTGCGCGACCCCCAGCGCCGCGAACGCTATGACCGTCGCGTGCTCGGCCTGCGCGTTATCGGCCCGTTGCTGCAACGGGTCGAAGCCGCACGCCTGGCGCGCACTCTCGGCACCTTGCTCAGCAACGGCGTGGCCTTGCTGCAAGCATTGGTGATTGCGCGGCAGGTCTGCACCAACCGCGCCCTGCAAGCCCAGGTGGCCCAGGCCGCCGAGTCGGTCAAGGGCGGCGGCACCCTGGCCAGTGCGTTCGGCGCCGAGCCGCTGCTACCGGACTTGGCCCTGCAAATGATTGAAGTCGGCGAACAGGCCGGCGACCTGGACGGCATGTTGCTTAAGGTCGCCGATGTGTTCGACGTCGAAGCCAAGCGCGGCATCGACCGCTTGCTGGCCGCGCTGGTGCCGTCGCTGACCGTGGTCATGGCGGTGCTGGTGGCGGTGATCATGCTGGCGATCATGCTGCCGCTGATGAGCCTGACCAGCAATATATGAACCCATAAGGACCCACTCCCATGCGCCATACCCGATTCAAACCCGCCCGCCGCCAGGGCGGTTTTACCTTGCTGGAAATGCTCGCCGTGATCGTGCTGCTGGGCATCGTCGCGACCATCGTGGTGCGCCAGGTCGGCGGCAACGTGGACAAGGGCAAGTACGGCGCGGGCAAGGCCCAATTGGCCAGCCTGAGCATGAAGATCGAAAGCTATGGCCTGGACGTCGGCTCGCCGCCCAAGACCTTGCAGCAACTGGTCGACAAACCCGCCAACAGCGCCGGGTGGGCCGGTCCGTATGCCAAACCGTCGGACCTCAAAGACCCGTTCGGCCACGCCTTCGGTTACCGCTTCCCCGGCGAACACGGCGCCTTCGACCTGATTTTCTACGGCCAGGACGGCCAGCCCGGCGGCGATGGTTACAGCGCCGACCTGGGCAACTGGGAATAACCCATGCCCGCCCGCCAACGCGGCTTTACCCTGCTGGAAATGCTGGTGGTGATCGTACTGATCAGCGTCGCGGCCGGCTTGGTTGGGTTTGGCCTGCAACAGGGCCTGCGCGCGGCAAAGGAACGCCAGGTGGTAGGGCAGATGGTTGAAGCGCTGCGCAGCACGCGGGCGCGGGCGATTGTCAGCGGCGCCACGCAAAGCACGCTGTTCGACTTGAACACACTCAGCTTCCAAGCTCCGGATCGCCCACCCAAACACTGGCCCGCCGAGCTGCAAGTGACCCTGCACACCGCCGAGCAGGCCGGCTCCGCGATTGAGTTCTACCCCGACGGCAGCTCCACCGGCGGTCATCTGCTACTGGCCCACGGCACGCGGCGTTGGCGCATCGATATCGGCTGGCTGACCGGCAGCGTGCAATCCAAGGCGTTGCCATGAAAAAACAAGGCGGTTTCACCTTGTTGGAAATGCTCGCCGCGCTGCTGTTGATGGCCCTGTGCAGCACGGTGCTGCTGGTCGCCTTTGGCCAAAGCGCACGTTCGTTGCTGCAAGTGACCCACAGCGACCGCCTCAGCCACGCCGCCCTTAGCGTGATGGACCAGGAAGCCTCCGGGCCCCTCGCCAACGGCGTGCGCCAGGGCGAACTGGACGGCATCGCCTGGCAGTTGCGTATCGCCCAACAACCCGGACGCCTCGGCCAGCCGCATTTGTTTCGCCTCGACCTGACCGTCAGCGAAGGCCCGCGCAGCGCGCAATTCAGCACCTTGAAATTGCGCGGAGCGAGCCTGTGAACACGCGACAACAGGGCTTCACCTTGCTGGAAATTCTTATCGTCATCAGCTTGCTGGGGGTGCTGCTGGTGCTGGTCGGGGGCGCGCTGCTGGGGGCCAATCGCGCGGTGCTCAAGGCACAGCGGTACACGCTAAGCCTGGATGAAATACGCGCGGCGCAGCAGTTTCTGCGTACGTCGATCAGCGAGGCGCTGCCCTTGGATGTTACCGAGGATGACAGCCAGACCGATGGCTTCTTTGTCGGCAGCGCCCAGCGCATGCAGTTTGTCGCAACCCTGCCCGGCGTGCTCGGCGGCGGCATCCAGCGCTTTACCTTGCAGTTGACCGGCGACCAGGCGCAGCGCGATTTGCAGGTGGCGTTCGCGCGGTTTGAGTCGCCGGCCCAGGTCAGTGTGCCGGCCTCACGCGGCGAGCCGCAGGTGTTGCTCAGCGATGTCGAAGACCTGCAATTGAGCTATCGCGGCTTGTCGCCCAAGGGCCAGCCGACCGGCTGGCTCAGTGACTGGCCATGGTCGCGGCGCTTGCCGCAGACGGTGCGGATCGCCGCGCGGGTCAACGGCCCGGTGCCGTGGGTGACCCAAGTGATTGCGCTGCGCCTGAACCTATCCAGCGGGGCCGCGGAATGATCCGTCATCAACGCGGCGTCGCGTTGCTGCTGGTGCTGTGGGTATTGGCGTTGCTCAGCCTGCTGCTGGGCGGCCTGGCCGGTTGGGTGCAACTGGAAACGCGTCAGGCGGCGTGGCATCGCCAGCACACCCAGGCGGTGCTCGCGGCCGAAGCGGGTATCGCCCTGGCGATGCAGGCGTTCGCCGACCCGTTGCAGCGCAAACAGTGGATCGCCGATGGGCGCGAAATCCCATTGGTATTCGACGATGCGCAGCTGCGCGTCAGCCTGCGCAGCGAGCGCGGCAAGTTGTATTTGAACAGCGCCGAGGTGGCCGATTTTGCCCGCCTGGCCCTGGCCTGTGGTGCCAGCCAGGCCCAGGCCAACCAAGTGGCGCGGGACCTGGAGGTGCGTCGTAACCAGGGCCTGGCGCCGTTTCGCGTGGTGGAAGAACTGCGTCAATTACCGGGCATGACCCAAGCGCTGTACAGCGCACTCGTACCCGAGATCAGCCTGTGGAGCGGCCTCGACCGGCCTGACCCAGCCTTCGCCAGCGCCCTGATGCGCCGTGCCCTGAACCTGCCGCACCTGAGCGCGGTGGGCGCCGACCCCGGCGAGGTGCTGGTGATCGACAGCCACGCCGAACGGCCCGGCCGCTATCACGCCCGGTTGCAGGCCACCGTGTTATTGAGCCCCGCGCAAGGCAGCGCCCAACCTTATCGAGTACTCCGTTGGCAAGAATGAATGACTTCCTCGCGGCGCGCCTGCAGCCGCTTACGGCGCCCATCGCCCAGCGCTGGCGTGGCAGCCTGTTGCAACAGGGCTGGCGACTGTGGCTCAAGGAACTGCGTGGCTGCCTGCCGCGCTGGCTGTCGCTGCACGATATCCCCGACCGGCTCTACCACTGGCCACTGACCGCCGCCGTGCCGCCAGTGGTGGGGGAGGTGCGCCAGGTGCTGTTGCTGGCTCCGCAGGCGGTGCTGATGCAAACCCTGCGGCTGCCGCCGGCGACGGCGCGCAATCTGTCCACGGTGGTGGGTTATGAATTGGATCGCTTTACCCCGTTCGATGCGGACCAACTGTACTTCGTCGCCCGCCAGGAGCGCCGCATGCCGACCCATGTCGACGTGACCGTGGTGGCGATTTTACGTGAGCGTCTGGACCAGATCCTCAGCGACTGCGCCGCCCTGGGGTTGCAGCCTCATGCCGTGGATGTGCAGGACGCTGGGGGCAACGCCCTGGGCGTCGACCTGTTGCCGCAGCCGCTGCGCCGCCGTCAGCGTCCGGCCGGCAAGGGCTTGCAGCGCCGCCTGCCGTGGCTGTGCGGCGCCTTGATGATCGGCGCCATGGTGCTGTGGCTCGATGACCGTCAACGGGTTTTGGAGGCCATGCAGCAGAGCGTGCGCGAGCAAAAAGCGCAAGTGGCCGACGTTCAAGCGTTGCGCCAGCAACTGCTTAATACCCGCGGCGCCGCGCAGTACCTGATCCGCCGCAAAATGGCGCAACCGCCGCTGTCGGCGCTGCTCAACGAACTGACCGCGTGCCTGCCGCCCGACACCTGGCTCGACCAGTTGGAAGTCGGCGACGGTGCCGAGGTGTCCTTCTCCGGCCAAAGCGCCAAGGCCAGCGCGCTGATCACTCGGATCAAAGGCTGCCGCAGCCTGGAAAACGCCCAGTTCGAAGGGGTGATCCAACCCGATGCGCAAACCGGCAAGGATCAGTTTTCCTTGCGCGCCCACCTGCACCAGGAGGCCGCTGATGCGCCGACCCCTGACACCCCGTGAACGCCGTGGCGCCGCCCTGATCGGCCTCGCTCTGGTACTCGGCGCCGTGTACTGGCTGTTGATCGACAGCTGGTTCGCCGGCCCCTTGCGCGCTATGGGCGAGCAAGCCGAGCAGTTACGCGAGCAACAACAACGCTACGCCGGGGTACTGCGCCAGGCCGACAGCCTGCGCCAACAGTTGGAGCAGGCGCGCCAGGACCCCACCAGCAGCACCAGCCTATTGCCCGGCGATGACCCCAGCGCGGTGGCCGCCGACTTGATGCAACGCATCGCCGACCTGATCAACAGCCGCGCCACTGTCGGCGGCGGTTGCAGCTTGACCCAACGCATGCCGATCACCCCGGAACAAGACAACAGCGAGCCCTATCGGCAGGTCAAAGTCAGCCTCACGCTTAATTGCGCCATCGAGCCGTTGACCGCGATTCTGCACGAGCTGGAATACCAGCGGCCGTTTCTGTTCGTTGATGAAATGAGCATTCGCCGCGCGCCGAGCGCGCCGGTCAGTGGCGGTGCCGGCAAGCTGGTGGTGCACCTGTTGGTGCGCGGCTACCTGCAACCGGCGAGCGCGCGGCAGGTGCAGCCATGATCAGTGTATTGCGCCCCCTCGAATGGGTATTGCTCGGCGTGGCCGCGCTGTTGGGCCTGCTGATGGCCGGCATTCTCAGCAGCATCGGCGACGCACCCCAATGGCTGCCGGCGCCAGCGCCGGATGCGCGTACCCAGGCCGCGCCCAAGGTGCTGAATGCACCGAGTGCAAGTCTCGACAGCCTGGCCGGCACCTGGCAGGCGCCACTGTTCAGCCCGGATCGCAGCCCTGACCGCGCTGTCGGTCAGGCCGGTGTGTCCGGCTTTTCGAGCCTGGTGCTGACCGGCGTCCTTCTGGACGGCAACGTGCGGGTGGCGCTGCTCAAGCGCGCGGATGGCCCGCCGCTCAAAGTCCACCAGGGTCAGACCCTGCCCAACGGCTGGCGACTCGAACAGCTCACCCCACGCGACGCCCGTTTTGTGCTGGATGGCCGCACGCAAACCCTGAGCCTCAAAACCCCGCGTTTGCCGCCGCCGTCCATGACGCCCCCGATTACCCTTCCTCACGAGTCCACCCCTTGATCGATACTTTCCCTGGCGCTTTGCGCACCACTGCGTTTTGCCTGGCCACCGCCGTCACCCTCGGTGGCTGCGGGACCTTTCCCGAGCACCTGGACGCCGACCCGGCGCTGTTGCACGAAGCGTTGCAAGGCACCGGTTCGCAACGCCCGCCGGTGGACCCGACAACGGAACAGGCACCGCTCGACAATCCCCAACCCAGCGCGAAAACCCCACCCCAGCGCCAGTTGATCCGTGGCAACCAGTCCTTCGTTCGCCCCCCAAGCGCCGCACCCGCCGGTCGCGAGGAGAGCGGCGGCGACATCGTGTTCAACTTCGCCGACCAGCCCATCGAAGCGGTGATCAACAGCGTGATGGGCGACCTGCTGCACGAGAACTACAGCATCGCCCAGGGCGTGAAAGGCACTGTCAGCTTTTCCACCTCCAAGCCGGTGAATAAGCAGCAGGCGTTGTCAATCCTCGAAACCCTGTTGTCCTGGACCGACAATGCCATGATCCAGCAGGGCAACCGTTATGTGATCCTGCCGGCGAGCCAGGCGGTGGCGGGCAAACTGGTGCCGCAGATGCGCGTGGCACAGCCGTCCAGCGGGCTGTCGGCGCGGCTGTTTCCGTTGCGCTATATCTCGGCCACCGAGATGCAGAAACTGCTCAAGCCATTCGCCCGCGAGAACGCATTTTTGCTGGTGGACCCGGCGCGCAACGTACTGAGCCTGGCCGGCACTCCGGAAGAGTTGGCCAACTATCAGGACACCATCGACACCTTCGATGTGGACTGGCTCAAAGGCATGTCCGTGGGAGTGTTCGGCCTGCAACGTGCCTCGGTGGCGGAGCTGATGCCCGAGCTGCAAAAGATGTTCGGCCCCGACAGTGGCATGCCCTTGGCGGGCATGGTGCGCTTCCTGCCGATTGAGCGGACCAACTCGGTGGTGGCGATCTCGTCGCAGCCGCAGTACCTCAGCGAAGTCGGCGACTGGATTCACACCATCGATGAGGGCGGCGGCAACGAGCCGCAGATGTACGTGTATGACGTGCGCAATATGAAGGCCACCGACCTGGCCAAGTACTTGCGACAGATCTACGGCACGGGCGCGATCAAGGACGACGCCCCGGCTAAAGTCGCCCCTGGCCTGCGCACCGCGGCCCTGTCATCCCCCGGCACCAACAGCACCTCCGGCAGTACGCCGGGCGGCTTGAGTAACAACCTCAATAACAACCCACCCGCCGCGGAGGATGAAGAGCAGGAGCCCGAAGCCGATCAGGACAGCACCGCCCAGGACGCCAGTGAAGGCGCCCCGACCAAAAGCCTCGACGCCGGCACCCGCATCACCGCGCAGAAGAGCAGCAACCAACTGCTGGTACGCACGCGCCCAGTGCAGTGGAAAGAGATCGAATCGGCGATCAAACGCCTCGACAACCCGCCGCTGCAAGTGCAGATCGAGACGCGCATCCTCGAAGTCAAACTCACCGGTGAACTGGACCTGGGCGTGCAGTGGTACTTGGGGCGCCTGGCCGGTAATTCCACCAGCACCACCGTGGCCAACGCCGCCGGTAGCCAAGGTGCGCTGGGCGGTGGCGGGGCAGGGCTGGGGGCGACGGATTCGTTGTTCTATTCCTTCGTCAGCTCCAACCTGCAAGTGGCCCTGCACGCCCTGGAAACCAACGGCCGTACCCAAGTGCTGTCGGCGCCGTCGCTGGTGGTGATGAACAACCAACCGGCGCAGATCCAAGTGGGCGACAATATCCCCATCAGCCAGACCACGGTCAACACCGGCACCTCCGACACCACCTTGAGCAGCGTCGAATACGTGCAGACCGGTGTGATCCTCGACGTGGTGCCGCGCATCAATCCGGGCGGCCTGGTGTACATGGACATTCAGCAGCAGGTCAGCGACGCCCAGGACCAGGCCGCCAACAGCGACACGCAAAATAATCCGCGCATCTCCACACGCTCGGTCTCGACCCAAGTCGCGGTGCAGAGCGGGCAGACGGTGCTGCTCGGCGGCTTGATCAAACAGGACAACGCCGAGAGTGTCAGTGCGGTGCCTTACCTTGGGAAAATTCCGGGATTGCGCTGGTTGTTCGGCAACACCAGCAAGTCCAAGGACCGCACGGAATTAATCGTGCTGATTACACCGAGGGTGATCACCAGCAGCAGCCAGGCGCGACAAGTGACGGATGACTATCGCCAGCAGATGCAGTTGTTGCGGCCTGTTCAGTAAGCAGGTTTGAACTGCCTGCGTCATCGAAAAGGCTGGCTCATAACGCTGTGGTGAGCAGGCTTGCCCTGCGCTGGGCTGCGGAGCAGCCCCACTTCAGACACTGCGTTTTTATCTGGCACACCGAGGCGCTTGGTTTGGGGGCCGCTTCGCGGCCCAGCGCGGGGCAAGCCCGCTCACCACAGAAAGCTCATTTTCTCGGATTTGTTTTCACTGCGGATGTGTAGATATCTATGCAAATCATAAAGGCTGAGATATAGCGCTGTGGTGAGCAGGCTTGCCCCGCGCTGGGCTGCGAAGCAGCCCCACTCCAGACACTGTGTTTTTATCGGGCACACCGAGGGGGCTTGGTTTGGGGGCCGCTTCGCGGCCCAGCGCGGGGCAAGCCCGCTCACCACAAAAAAACCTATTTTCTCAGGTCTTCCAGACTGGCCGCAGCGCGTGGTCAATCACCCAGTGCGGCTCGCCGGGGCGGATGCAAGTGCCGCCGACCCAGCGTTCGTGTGAGGCGTGGTCGAGCCAATAGGCTTGGCCGCTGAGCACCTGATGGCCCAGGGGCGTCAGCGTCAGCACGCGACGGGGCCATTCCAGTTGTGTTGCGCTTTCGGTAAGTAACGGTTGCGCGCCATCGATGAGCGGGCGGAGCAGCGCATGGAACATCATGTCGCCCAGAAACGGCAGTGGTTCGCGCTTGGCCATCAGTTCGGCGAATACACGCCCGAAGGGCATGGGCCCGGTGTCGGCGAGGCTGGTCAAGGCCAGGCGCTCGGTCAGCGACAGGCCGTCCTGGGCGCCAGGCAATTCTTGCAACTGACGCAACAAGGCCGGGCCCAGCAAGGGTAGGGCGGGGTGATGGGCGTGTGCCAGTTGCGCCAGTTTGAGCGGTGACGGATCGCAATAGGCCGACCAGGCCTGTTTGGCCAGCTGCACCGCGTCGTCACCGATCAAGCGCCGCTGTGGCCACAGCCAGGCGAGCACGTCCGGGGCCAGTTGGCCGATGCCGATAAAGCGTTCGACGCCTGGAATCTGCGCCACTTCAATCAGCTCCAATTGGCGCGGAGCACGGTCCAGGCCGGCCAGGACACGGATCAGGAACAGCTGGTCATACGCGTCCGCTTCGCACCACAACACACTCGGCGTGTCGTCGGCCAGCGCCTGCAATTGCTGGTATTCATCGTCGACCCGGCGCGCCACGGTGGCCAAGTCCAGGGCGAAGGCCTGGCTGATAAAGGCGCTGCGTAGAGCGCGAAACGCCTCGGCGGGCAGGTCGCGTACCGGGCCCATGCACAGCGGGTCGGTGAGCATGCGGAACTGGCCCTGGAACCCGGACAGTTGCAAGGTGTGGGCGATGTCGCTGCCGCAGCGCCAATGGGTGGTGCGGGCTTCATCACTGGCGTGGAAATCGGGATGGCGCGCGGCAAAGTCGAGGGCGTCGACATGGGCCTTGAGCTTGGGCCAACTGCTGAACCCCAACTGCTTGGCGATCTGCCATTGGGCCTGGGACAAGGTTGCACCGGGGTCTTGGGCTTTGAGATGCGGCAGCAATTCCTTGGCGCGCTTGCGCTGCTGCTCAAGGTTGAGGCGACCATCGGTGGTGGAGGTGACGGGACGTGGCGACATACGAGCTCCTGGGCTTACCTTTTTCCGCTGTCAGGTGGGGAGTCGTAGCAATCGGATGGGTGTTGCGGTGTCCTGGGCGCAGCCCTTTCCGCGGAAGGTGGCGTGGATCGCGCCAGGCCGCAAATATAGGCAGCATGGCAGGCGATTGCAAGGCGGCCCTCACGCAGAGGGCCGCCTTGCCTTACTTGTCCTGGCGCGCGTCCAGGGTCTTGCGGTGTTCGGCCAAGAACGGCTGTTCAGCCGGATCAAAGCGATCGATCCCGGCAGTGAAGCGGTGCCAGTACGGGTATAACGGCTGGCGCCGTGTCACGGCTTCGATGCGGGAGGATTGCGCCTCGGTGAGCTTCAACTCGGTGGCCGCCAGGTTATCGCGCAGGTGTTCCTCGGTGCGCGCGCCGACGATCAACGAGGTGATGCCCGGACGATCCTTGAGCCACGCCAGGCACGTACGCGCCACCGAGACGCCGTGCTCGTCGCCTACCGCGGCGAGGGTTTCGATGATGTCCAGCGCGCGCTCATGATCATGCACGTAGGGTTCCGGCCAGTCGCTGCCCTGGCGGGTATTGGCCGGCGGCTTTTGCCCTCGGCGGGTGGAGCCGGTCAATAGACCTTCGCCCATCGGTCCCCACACCAGGGTGCCCACGTGCTGATCGAGGGCCAGCGGCAGTAACTCGTACTCGGCCTCGCGGGATTCCGGTGTGTAGTAGATCTGTTGCGTGATGGGTTTGAGCATGCCGTGCAACTCGGCTTTGCCCAGGGTTTTCATCATTTGCCAGGCCGTGAAATTGCTGGTGCCGAAATAGCGGATCTTGCCCGAACCCACCAACAAGCGCAGGGCTTCGAGGGTTTCCTCGATGGGCGTCATACCGTCCCAGTTGTGCAGCTGATACAGGTCGATATGGTCGGTGCCCAGGCGCTTCAAACTGGCTTCACAGGCTCGGATCAAGTGATAGCGCGACGAGCCGGAGTTGTTCGGGTTGTTGTTGTCCACCGGGCTGCGCCCTTTGGTGGCCAGCAGGATGTCGTTGCGCTTGTCGCCAAGCGCCTTGCCGACCACTTCCTCGGCCAAGCCATGGGAATAGAGGTCGGCGGTGTCGACCATGTTTACCCCGGCGTCGAACGCGATGTCGAACATGCGCCTGGCCTGGGGCACGTCGACGCTGCCGCATTTCTCAAACTCGGCGCGGCCGCCAAACGGTACGGTGCCCAGGATGATTTCGGATACCAGCAGACCCGAATGGCCCAGTTGTCGATACTGCATGTCGCCTCCTGCTAAACGTTGAACGTGAAGTTCTGAGCCATGCAGTTGGCGATAGTTTGAATTTTTTCCATGAAACCTCGATGCGCCTGCTGCACCTGGCTGCCGGATATATGTGGATGGGCATTGTTTCGCCAGATGAAATGCTCGATTGTGAACCGTGGTGATTCCATCGGTGGCAGCAGCGCTGGAAGATGGTCAGCGCTGCCTACCTACTACTTTTTTGGAGCCTGTCATGTCTCAGCCTGCGATCAAACTTTACGGTTTTCCGTTGTCCGGCCACTCCCATCGAGTCGAGCTGATGTTGTCGCTGTTGGGGCTGCCCAGTGAATTTATCCTGGTCGACCTCAAGCAAGGCGCGCATAAAAGCGCGGCGTTTCTGGCCAACATCAACAGTTTCGGTCAGGTGCCGGCCATCGATGACGGCGGCGTGGTGCTGGCCGATTCCAATGCCATCCTGGTGTACCTGGCGAGCCGGTACGGCAACGGCCAATGGCTGCCGAGTGACCCGGTGGGGCAGGCGCGGGTCCAGCGCTGGCTGTCGGCCGCCGCCGGGCCGCTGCACGCAGGGCCTGCCACCGCGCGGCTGGCGGTGGTGTTTGGCGCCGATGTGGATGCGCCGTTGGCCATCAGCCGGGCTCATGGGTTGTTGAGCCTGTTGGAGCAGCAACTGAGTCAGACATCGTTTTTGGTGGGCGAGCAGCCGAGCATTGCCGATGTGGCGTTCTACAGTTACGTGGCTCACGCGCCGGAAGGCAATGTGTCGTTGGCCGACTACCCTCAGGTACGCGCCTGGTTGGGGCGCATCGAAGCCCTGCCGGGTTTTGTCGGTATGCCGCGCACAGCCGTCGGTTTGCAATCGAGCTAGGGAGCGTCAATGGACCGATTTCATGAAATGCAGGTTTTTCTGGCGGTGGCCGAGGAGCAGGGCTTCGCTGCGGCAGCACGGCGGTTAAATACGTCGCCCCCCAGCGTGACCCGTGCCATCGCCGCGATGGAACAACGCCTCGGCACACAGCTGCTGGCGCGCACCACCCGCAGCCTGCACCTGACTGAAGCCGGCCAGCGTTATTTGGAAGATTGCCGACGCATCCTCGCCGAGTTGGACGAGGCCGAGGAGGCGGCGGCGGGCAGTTACGCCAGCCCCTGGGGCCACCTGACGGTGACCGCCCCGGTGCTGTTCGGCGAGCTGTATGTGGCGCCGCTGTTGGGCGAATACCTCGACCGATTCCCCCAGGTGACGATCAACGCGCTGCTGGTCGATCGTGTGGTGAACATGGCCGATGAAGGTGTCGACGTGGCCGTGCGTATCGGCCATCTGCATGAGCCGGGGCAGCAGGCGCTAAAAGTCGGCGAAGTGCGCCGCGTGGTGTGTGCTGCGCCGGGCTATCTGGAGCGGCATGGCCGGCCCGAACATCCCGGGCAGTTGCGCGAGGCTACGATTGCCACCTCGTCGGCCAGCCAAGTGGTCAGCGAATGGCAATTCGTCGACGACGGTCGCTCGCTGACGGTGCCGATTACTCCACGCCTGGTGGTCTCGGCGAATAACGCGGCGATCCACCTGGCGCGCCTAGGTTGGGGGATGACGCGGGTGCTGTCGTATCAGGTCGCTGCGGCGGTCGCGGCCGGTGAGCTGGAGATTGTGCTGGACGCCTTCGAGCCGCCGCCGCTGCCGATCCAGGTGGTGTTCCACAACCGTGGGCGCGTGCCGGCCAGGGTCAACACCTTTGTCGACTTTCTCAGCCAGCGCCTGAGCCAGGATGCTGCGCTGAACCCGTCCGACCGGCACTCGCTTTGATGGAGCGTTATCGCGATATGCAGTTGTTCGCCGCGCTGGCTGGGCAACCGAGCCTGGCGTCGGCGGCGCGCGCTGCACGGGTGTCCGGCCCGACCTTGGTGCGCGCCATTGCCCGTTTGGAGGCGCGCCTGCGCGTGGCGTTGTTGCAGCGCAGCACCCGCGGCGTCAGCCTCACCACTGCCGGCGCTGCCTACCTAGCCGATTGCGTACGGTTGCTGGCCGCCGTCGACGCCGCCGAAGCCTCGGCCAAGGGCTTGCAGATGCAGGTTCAGGGCAGCCTGCGGGTGTGTTTGCCGTTACTGTTCAGCCGCTACGTGATGGCGCCGGTATTGGCCGACTATTTGGCGCACTACCGCGACATGCGCTTGCTGGTGCGCTATCAGGACCCTCACCCTAACCTGTACGAGGAGGGGCTGGATGTGGCGATCCTGGTGGGCGAATTGCCCAACTCAGCGCTGATCGCGCGTCCTTTGGGCCAGGTGCGACCCATTCTGTGCGCAAGCCCCGATTACCTGGCTGCCCACGGTGAACCCACCCACCTCGATGAACTCAAGCAGCATCGCTTGATCGCCAGCCCCGCCTCTTATGATCCGTTCCGCACCCGCGCGCGTCTGGCCTGTTCCACGGTGCAAGGCGCGATCAATGCCGCCGTACAGGGCGCAGGGTTGTTGCACTGCCTCAGTTATCCGGTGCATGAGCATTTGCTCAGCGGCGCCCTGCGCCGTGTGCTGCCGGACTTCGACGGACCACCGCTGCCGGTGCAGGTGGTGTACCGCGAGGGCAGGCAGGCGCCGATGCGCGTGCGCAGTTTTGTCGAACACTGTGTGAGCGCGCTGCGCGGGCATCCGGCATTTCAGTTGGCGTAACAGTGGATTGCCGGAGGTGGTGATTCCCCCGTCGCGTATCGGGGCGCAGCATTCGCCTATCCCTAATGGAGGTGACCCTATGAACCCGATCGAACAGTCCCCTTGGCATGCCGGCGAGCGGCAGATGCAGCACAGCGCCGGCGTTGCCGAGCGCATGGCGATGGTCGGGCCCAAGGTGATTCGCGACCACTTGCCCGAACAGCACCGGGATTTCTACCCCTTGCTGCCGTACCTGGTGCTGGGCGCGGTGGATGCGCAAGGCCTTCCCTGGGCGACCCTGGTGGAAGGTGCGCCGGGCTTTGTGCATTCGCCCGACCCGCAGCGCTTGCAGATCGACAGCCTGCCCTCGGCGGGCGATCCGGCCCGTGCGGGGCTGCATCAGGGCGCGTCGGTGGGCGTACTCGGCATCGACCTCAATACCCGTCGTCGCAATCGCATGAACGGCCGCATCGGTGCCCTTGACCACGAAGGATTGTCGGTGGACGTGGTGCACACCTTCGGTAATTGCCCCAAGTACATCCAATTGCGCCCGGTCGAAGGCGTCGCCCGCAAACCGGGCAGTGCGGTTGAGCGTTATGATCACTTGGACGCCGCCGCGCAGCACCTGATTCGCAGCGCCGACACCTTCTTCGTCGCCAGTTACGTCGACACCGACAGCGAGCGCGCGGTGGATGTTTCCCACCGGGGCGGCAATACCGGTTTCGTGCGCGTCGACGGCAACGTGCTGACCATCCCCGACTACGCCGGCAACCTGTTCTTCAACACTTTGGGCAACCTGGCGGCCAACCCGGTGGCAGGGCTGTTGTTTATCGATTTCGACACGGGGGATGTGTTGCAGCTTGTCGGGCGCACCACGCTGATCCTGGACGGGCCGCAAGTGGCGCTGTTCGAAGGCGCCCAGCGCGTGTGGACAGTGACCGTGGAGCACATGGTTCGGCGCCCGGCGGCATTGGCCTTGCGCTGGCGGTTTGCGGAATTTTCGCCGTTCAGTCTGGCGATGGGGTGATCGCTCACCCCATTAGTCCAGTGCAGACTGCGTCAACGCTTACCGTATCCAGACTCACCGGCGCCTATCATCCACTTGGCCAGACCGTGCCGGCCGCTCATGCCCAGCTTGGCGCCGGCGCGTTTGAGGTAGGTTTCGATCGTGCTGTTCTTCACACTGAGTTTTTCCGCCAACTGCGGCACGGTACTGCCGGTCAGCAGGCCCAGGCACACCTCCTGCTCGCGCGCCGATAGGCTGATGTTCTCTAGAGACAAGCGCCGGTAGAACGCCTGCTGCAGCTGCGATTGTTCCGGCAGCGCGTGATCCGTTTTGCGCGGCGCCTGACGCAGCAGTTGGGCGTGGTGTTCGAGCAACGGTAGAAGGGTATCCGACAGGCACTTGAGGAATGACAACTGCGTCAGGGAAAACCCGTGTTCGGTGTAGGGCCGGAACAGCGAGATCACCCAGCGTTGGTTGCCGTGGCGCGATACCAGATGGCACTGGTGCAGGTTATTGATTCTGGGGTTCAGCTGGATCAGCAGCGGGTCTTGCATGTCGAGCATGGCTCGCACCAAGGGGTGGTCCTTCGCCGAGGGCAGGCGTGGCGGCCGTGCCTGCGGGTGGCCGGCGCTGCCCAGCCGTGTGATATCGAGGACGCGCTCGGGCAATTCGTCAAACGCCCATTGGCTGAGATCGACCCACTGGGTAGGCACCCATCGGTTTACCAGATGCAGCAGATGGTCGGCGAAATGGGCGTGCCCGCTGTGGGTTATCACCTCGCCCAGTTGCGCATAAAAGTGTGGGCTCTGAGGGGCGTAGGGCTGGGCATCCATGGCCCGTTGATCGTCGAGGTCGAGCACCGTTAATGGTCGCCCGGGGAGTTTGCTTGAAACATAAGGGCCTAATCCTACTTATCCAACTGAAACGAGGTACACAACGTGCCATAAAAACCACGTCATTAATTCGACGCTTCTAAGGGGTGTTTCCGGATAGGGTTTCGTAGGTCAGTTTTTTATATTTATTTAAGTATTTGAAATATATACAAAAAATCTTAAAGAGAAGATTCCTTTGTTCAAGTTGTCCTCGCCAATTACTAGCCAATTTCCTACAGGGCTTTAATCGTTTCAGCATTCAAGCATCAAAAGTGCCGATCCATTCTTTTGGATATCAGGGACAGTAGATCAGCTCGCCCGTCCACCTCAGGGCTGGCGAGGAATGAACGCCCTGCTGCCGTCCTCGCGCACCTGAAACAGCCGTTCGCCGTTATCCGGTTGTGTTGTGATGATCTGATGGTCTGCGGCGAGGTAAGCCAGCGGCATCGGGTCGTCCTTGGAGAACGCTGTGACGATAATCGTGCGCTGTGGGTCAAAGTGCCGGCCGCTGGTGGTGTCCAGCCAAGCCATGAACGCGGCGCTGTCGCCTTGGCGCGGGAAGTTTTGGGCCTGGCTGACGTAGTAAAACGCGTTGCCTTGGTTTTGCAGGTACAGGGGCACCTTGTTGTCGACTTCCAACATGACCATCTGCCATTGATCCCACGGCGCGGTTTTGACCGCCTCGGTGCGCACATCCTCGGCAAAGCGGGTGACGCCGCCATTGCCGTTGCTCCAGGGGTAGGCCACGCCGAGCACACCGAGCATCACCACGGCGGCGATGGCGAAACCCTTGTGCCAGCGCGTCCCACTGGCCGGCTTTTTCGCCAGGCGTTCGCTCAACCACCAAGCGGCCAACAGCTGGGCGAATGGCACCAGCGGCAGCACGTAGTAACTGCGTCGGCTGCCGCTGGCGGTGAAAAACACAAATAACAGACCCAAGCCCCAAACCAGCCAGCGCACATTGGCAGGCGTATGGCGCCAGTGCCGCACGGCCAGCCACAGACCCAGCAGCCAGCACGGCGTCCAGGGCAGGGTGTAGGCGGGCAGGTAGATCAGGTAGGTGTAGATCGGCCCCATGTGGTCGAAGGGATCGAAGAAGCGCACCACGTTTTCCCGGAACACCAACGCCAGGCCGCTCTCGCCGTAAGTCGCTGCGCCGTAGAGGTGAGATAACACGAACGGCACCGCATATGCCGCGCCGCCAATCAGTGCGGCCAGTAACAAGCGCAGGTTGAGGTGCTGCCTGTAGCGCTGCTTGCTGAGCAGGTGCGGCAGCAACACCAGGCCTGGCAGCACCACGCCGATCAAGCCTTTGAACAGCGACGTCGCTGCCAGCAGCAGGCAGAACACGGTGTAACGTCCCAACCGTGTGTCGTCCGGCCCACGCCAGTACCACCATACGGCGGCGAGGACGCCGCACAGAGTTAGCACATCCGCCGTGGCCACCCGCGCCCAGAACAGGAAGTAGAACGTGGTGGCGAGCATCCAGCCCGCGATCAGACCGGTGCCTTTGCGGAACAGGCGCTCGCCGAGCAGGTAGATCAGCCACACGCTCAACCACGCGGCGATGACCGAGGGTAAGCGCAGCGACCACGGGCCCAGGCCGCCCATCAGGTGCGCCATGCCGGTGATCATCCAGTAGGAGGGCAGGGGTTTGTCGTAATACGGCGCGCCTTTGAGGTACGGGTCGAAGTAATCGCCGCTCTGCAACATTTGCAAGGCAATGTTCGCCCAGCGAGTTTCCGGCCCCCATAGGTCACGCGCGCCGAGCCCGCACAACAGCAACAGGGCACAGACGCCGAGCAGTAACAGCAAGGCGCCGCGTTCGCTGCGAGGAAAGACCGGCATCAGGGCACCTGCGGGTAAAGGGTCAGTTCCAGATAGCCTTTGTTGTAGCGTTTACCACCCAGCGGCAGTTGCCCAGCCTCGGCCATTTCGCTGGTGCTGCCGACCCGCAGCAGCACGCCGACCGGGCCGTGACGGCGGGCCTCTTTGAGCCAGTCCTGAACCTGCGCCACGCCCACCTTACGCTGCGCGGCATCGGGGTATTGCAGGCCGTAACGCAATTCGCCCTCGGTGTTGTACAACGTCACGTCAGGGCGTTGCAGGCGCCAGGCGAGGGCGCTGGCGCTTTCCAGTTGGTTGCTCAGCAAGGCGCTGGTTTGCTGCAGTTCGCCCAGGTGTTCTTGCACGAATTGGTCGGGCATTTCATTGTCGGTGATCAGCGCCGGCATGCCGGCGGGCAGCAGTACCACCAGCAGGCCGATGCCCAGGGTCGGCATGGCCCACAGCGTCAACGGGCGGAAGGCTTGCAGCAGGTTGGTCAGAATCCACACCAACAGCACGATAAAGGTCAGGGACAGGCTGAACATCTCGGCATGGCTATTGCCGTATAGCGGTCGGGCGATTTGCAGGTAAATCAGGCCGATCATCGCCGCCATGCCAATGGCGAAATTAAGCAGGCCGTTAAGGCAGATCGACCGGGCTTTGCCTTGGCTGATCAGGTCGGTCAAGGTGTGCCCCATGAGCAGGGCGAGCGGTAGCAGGCACGGCATGATATAGGTCGGCAGCTTGCCGTTGCTGAGGCTGAAGAATCCCAGCGGCAGCAGTAGCCACAGGGCCAGGAAGCGAATGGGGGCCTGGTTTTTTTCCTGCCAGGTCTTGCGCAGGGTGTTGGGTAGCAGCCCCGCCCAGGGCAGGCACGCCACAGCCATGATTGGCAGGAAAAACCACCACGGCCGCACATGCTGCGCATCCTCGGCACTGAAGCGGCGAATATGTTCGTTCCAGAAAAAGAAGCGCCAGAAATCCGGTTCCTGCACATGAATCGCCCACACCCACGGCAGGCACACCAGCGCCGCCACCAGTACCGCCAGTGGGCCGTAGCGCAGCAATTCCCCCAGGCGCCGTTGCCAGAGCATATAGGGCACGGCGATCAACACCGGCAGCGTCCAGGCCAGAAAGCCCTTGGTCATAAAGCCCATGGCGCAGGCAAGCCCCACGATGGCCCAGGCGCTCAGTCGGCCAGGCAGTGTTTGACTGTCGAGGGCAAACCACAACGCGACCAGACTCAGGTTGACCCACAGCGTGAAAAGCGGATCGAGGTTGGAATACCCGGCTTGGCCGGCGATCAAGCCGAAGCTCAGGTAGAGCAGTGCACAGGCGAAGCTTTTGCGCGGGTCATTCCACAGGCGGCGGGCGAGCAGATAGGCCAGCAACACACTCAGGCCGCTGGTCAGGGCCGAGGCGATGCGCACGCCGAACAGGTTCTGGCCGAACACGGCTTGGCCCAGGGCGATCAGCCAATAGCCTCCGGCGGGTTTTTCGAAATAGCGCATGCCCATAAAGTGCGGTGCCACCCAATTGCCGCTGAGCAGCATTTGCTGGCTGACCTGGGCGTAGCGGGTTTCATCCGGCGTCCACAAACCGTGCAGGCCCAAGGGCAGCAGATAAAACCCTGCGAAGGCCAATAACAGCAGGTGCAACGGTTTTATGCGGGGCATGGCAACGTCGCTCCTTGACGTTTTATGGAGACCGTTTGAACTAATAAAGTCATAGCGGAAGAACCAAAGCGTTCACTAAGTGGCGAGAAAGAGTCATGGCGTCCTGATTTAAAGACGCAATTCAACATGCCAGAACAGGGCTGTCTTTTTGCTGAACACGCTGTGGCGGTCGTTGTACTGTGCTTAAAGTTGCTTGAGGGCAGCGGGCCAATCGGGGTTATTAACAATGCCCAGGGTTTTGAACTTACCGTTGGGCAGAACTTGCACGAACAGTGCACTGCCGTACTCGGGAAACCGCGCACGGGGGTAGCCCAGATGGGTTTCAAAGTCGGCGATGCAGCCGCTGTGCGTGACGAACACCAGGTTGCGCCCGGGCTGTTTATGGCTGAGCAATTCCTCGCCCATGGCCGCGCCGCAGACGGCTTGCTGGCTGGCGGTGACGTCGGTCTTGTCGAACATGAAGCGGGAGGTCTGGGCGGTGCGAATGGTCGGGCTGGCGAGCACGTCGCTGCCTTCCATGCCCAAGGATTTAAAGGCTTTGCCGAGTTGTTCGGCGCGTTGGCTGCCTTCAATCGTCAGGCCTTCGACGGGGCCCAGGCACGGGTTGCTCGAACGGTCGCAACGCTCTTCGTGGCGCACCAGCACAATCAGATCGCCATCGCGCCAGAGCGGCAACACCGATGAACTCAGCAGGCGATTGCCGACTCCCAAGTCCCGTGGCGATAAGGGCCAGTTCATGAAAGCAGTCACCAGCAAGGCAACTACCGTAATGCCCAGCCAGAGCGCTGACAAGCGCTTGAGAAAGTGTCGGCGTGCGCGTGGTTTGGTCAGGGTCAGGTCAACCACTTCATTCACCTTGGGCGCTGTCGCCAGCGTTTTATTTATTGGGCGCGACATGTTGGCGAGTGCCTTGAGTGGAGCCAGAAGCTGTCACAGAGCGGCTGTCTTTTCGCTGAACATGGAGCGTTTAAAAGTTGCCAGGCGTAGCAACTAACAAGTTGCCGACGGATGACGCTTGGCCGGCAATTTAAAGAGTGACGGGTGGCCGTCCGGTGAAATCCATGTGAAAAATTTGCGTGGGCTCGGACCGCAGCCGTTATCCTCGATGGCCACCCATCAAACGAGTGCTCCCATGTTGCAGGTGCAAGGCGTGTTTAAAAGCTATGTCACTCCTCAGGGCCCGTTGACGGTGCTGGCCGGTGTCGATCTGCACCTGGCCGCACGCAGCAGCCTGGCGTTGATGGGGGAGTCGGGCAGCGGCAAGAGCACGCTGTTGCATCTGGTGGCCGGGTTGGATCGAGTCGATAGTGGCCGTATCCAGATCGGCGAACAGCGCCTGGACCGGATGAGCGAGGCGCAACTGGCGCACTGGCGGCGTACGGACATCGGCCTGGTGTTTCAGCAATTCAACCTGATCGGCAGTTTGCGCGTGGCCGACAACCTGGCATTCCAGGCGCGGCTGGCGGGGCGTTTCGATGCCCATTGGCAGGCGCAATTGATCGAGCGCCTGGGCCTGGGGGATTTGCTGACGCGTTACCCGGAGCAACTCTCGGGCGGCCAGCAGCAGCGGGTCGCGGTGGGGCGTGCGTTGGCTTCGCGTCCGCGGCTGTTGTTGGCCGATGAGCCCACCGGCAACCTCGACGAAGCCACCAGCGACGAGGTGCTGCAACTGATGCTCGACCTGTTGCGCGACAGCCCCACCAGCCTGTTGATGGTCACCCACAGCCCACGCCTCGCTGCACGACTGGATCGCCAGGTAGTGCTGCATCGCGGCCAGGTCGTAGCGGCGGGAGCAGTCTGAGATGGCGGTGTTCTATTGGACGTTGCGCGCCTTGCTCAGTCATTGGCGTCGCCATCCCGTGCAGTTTTTCAGCGTGCTCACCGGCCTGTGGCTGGCCACCGCGTTATTGACCGGGGTGCAAGCCCTCAACAGCCAGGCGCGCGACAGCTACGCCCGCGCCAGCCAATTGATCGGCGGCGAACCCCAGGCCAGCCTCGCGATGCCGGACGGCGCCAGTTTTCCCCAGGCACTGTTTGCCCAGTTGCGCCGTGCCGGGTGGCCGGTGTCGCCGGTGGTGCAGGGCAGGGTGCAACTTCAAGGGCATGCAGACCTGCGCCTGCAATTGATGGGCATCGACCCGCTGTCGCTGCCGGGCAGTGGCGCGGTGGCGGGGCAGCGCTTGAGCCAGGCGCAGATGCTGGCGTTCTTCGCGCCGCCGGGCCGCACCTGGGTCGCCCCGCAAACCTTGCAGGCCCTCGGGCTGCAAGCGGGCGAGCAACCCTTGACGCTGAACGGGCAGCGCCTGCCGCCGTTGCAGGCCCAAGCGGACATGGCACCTGGGCTGTTGCTCACGGATATCGCTTTCGCCCAGCCGTTGCTGGGGATGCCCGAGCGCTTGTCACGCCTGTTGCTGGACAACGCCTTCGCCGCCGACCACCCCATGCCGCCCGCCGGGCTACAACTCAAGCAGGGCGAGGACAACAACCTCGCGCGGCTGACCGACAGTTTTCACCTGAACCTCGACGCACTGGGCTTTTTGTCCTTCGTAGTCGGGCTGTTTATCGTGCATGCCGCCATCGGCCTGGCCCTGGAGCAGCGGCGCGGGTTACTGCGCACCTTGCGTGCCTGCGGCGTCAGCGCGCGTTGCCTGATCTTCGGTTTAGGGGTGGAGTTGGGTGTATTGGCGTTGCTCGGCGGCGTGCTCGGCGTGGCCAGTGGTTACCTGCTGGCCAGCCTGTTGCTGCCGGATGTGGCCGCCAGCCTGCGCGGTCTGTATGGCGCCGAAGTGCCGGGGCAATTGAGCCTGAACCCTGGCTGGTGGCTGGCCGGTTTGGGCGTTAGCCTGCTCGGCGCCTTGCTCGCCGGTGCCAGTAGCCTATGGCGTGCGGCGCGCCTGCCGTTGCTGGCGTTGGCCAATGCCCAGGCCTGGCACGAGGCCCACGGGCGCTGGTTGCGGCGTCAAGGCTATGTGGCCGCCTTCGCGCTGCTGGTGGCCCTGTTGGCGCTGTGGCGCGGCGATAGCCTGGCCGCCGGCTTTGTGTTGATGGCCGCGTTGCTGCTGGGCGCCGCCCTGGGTTTGCCGGTGTTGCTTAACGGCTTGCTCAAAGCAGTGCTGGGCCGCAGTCGCTCGGTGCTCGGCCAATGGTTTCTCGCCGATTGCCGTCAGCAACTGCCGGCCCTGAGCTTGGCGCTGATGGCGTTGCTGTTGGCGCTGGCCGCCAATATCGGTGCCGGTTCCATGACCTCGGGCTTTCGCCATACATTCAATCATTGGCTGGAACAACGCCTGACCGCCGAGCTGTACCTCAACCCCCAAAGCCCGGCCCAGGCCGAGCAACTGGGCACCTGGCTGGCGCAGCAACCACGGGTGCGTGCGGTACTGCCTAACTGGCAGGTGGCGGTGCAGGTGCAAGGCTGGCCGGCGGACCTGTCAGGGGTGGTTGACGATCCCACTTATCGGCAGCACTGGCCGTTGCTGGAAGCGGCGCGCGCGCCTTGGGACCAATTGCGTGACGGCGACAGCGTGATGCTCAGCGAGCAACTGGCGCGCCGCCTGGCAGTCAGCGTGGGCGACACGCTGAACCTGTCGACGCCGCAGGGGCCGTGGACGCCGAAGGTGGTAGGCATCTACGCCGACTACGGCAACCCCAAGGGCCATCTGCTGATCAATGCCACCCACTTGCTCAGCCACTGGCAGGGCCTGTCGCCGTCGCGTTTCAACCTGCGGGTCGCGCCGTCCGATGTGCCAGCGCTGATCCGTGACCTGCAACGGGTGTTTGCCCTGGAGGACAGCCGCATCATCGATCAGCAGCAACTCAAGGGCTGGTCGAGCCAGGTGTTCGAGCGCACCTTCGCCGCCACCGCCGCGCTCAATAGCCTGACCCTCGGCGTGGCAGGGGTGGCGTTGTTCATCAGCCTGCTGACCCAGAGCCAGAGCCGCCTCGGTCAACTCGCACCGTTGTGGGCGCTGGGCGTGACGCGGCGACAATTGATGCTGCTCAACCTCGGCCAGACCTGGCTGCTGGCGGTGCTCACCTTGTGCCTGGCGCTGCCGCTGGGGCTGCTGTTGGCGTGGTGCCTGGACGCGGTGATCAATGTGCAGGCGTTCGGCTGGCGCCTGCCGTTGCAGGTGTTCCCATGGCAATTGGCGCAATTGCTGGGCTTGGCACTGCTGGCCACGTTGCTGGCTTCGGCCTGGCCGCTGTGGCAGTTGTATCGCAGCCGTCCGGCGGACTTGTTGAGGACATTTGCCCATGAAGGTTAGGTCGTTGTGTTGGGCTGTGCTGTGGCTGCTGGCGGCCTGCGATAAAGCCCCTGCGCCCGCGGAAAGCTTCGCCGGCCTTGGCAGCGATGCGGCGGACTTTGCCCAAGTGGTGCCCGGCAAAGTCTTCAGCTTTCCCGAAGACCATGGCCCCCACGCGGGGTATCGCATCGAATGGTGGTACGTCACCGCCAATCTCAAGGATGCCCAGGGCAATCAGTTCGGTGTGCAGTGGACATTGTTTCGCAACGCCCTGAAGGCCGGGCCCACCCAACCGGGCTGGCACGACTCCACCCTGTGGCTCGGGCATGCGGCCGTCACATCCGCCACCCGCCATTACGCCGCCGAACGCTTTGCCCGTGGCGGCGTGGGCCAGGCCGGGGCGCAAGCGGCGCCGTTCAATGCCTGGATCGATGACTGGAATTTCGCCAGCCGCCCCGGTGCCACCCGCGCATTGACCGACATGCAACTCAAGGCCCACGGTGCGCAATTTGCCTACGACCTGCGCCTGACCTCCCAGCGCCCGCTGGTGTTACAGGGCGACAACGGCTACAGCCGCAAATCCGATCAGGGCCAGGCGTCGTATTACTACAGCCAGCCATTTTTTAGCGCCGAGGGCAGCGTAAGCATTGATGGCAAGACCTATCAGGTCAGCGGCCCCGCCTGGCTCGACCGCGAATGGAGCAGCCAACCGCTGAGCGCCAGCCAGAGCGGCTGGGACTGGTTCTCCCTGCACCTGGATCGCGGCGCACAACTGATGCTGTTCCGGGTGCGGCAAACCGACGGTGCGCCCTACCTGACCGGCACCTGGATCGACCGCGAAGGCCATACCCAGACCCTGCACAATGGCGATATCCAACTGACGCCGTTGCACACTACCGCCATCGATGGGCGCCAGATACCGACGCGCTGGTCGCTGAAGATCCCCAGCAAACAGCTGGACATCACCACCGAGGCGCTAAACCCGAACGCCTGGATGAGCCTGAGTATTCCGTACTGGGAAGGCCCGGTGCGCTTTGACGGTGGGGTGGGTTACTTGGAGATGACTGGCTATTAGGGGCGTTTCCGTAGGCGCTATTTCCTCACCCAGTAGGCAACTTCCCAAATGCGCTTCACCCCACCTGCGCTTGTGTCCGGGGCGTAGGCGCTTGCTTATATTTCCACGCCATCTTCTTTGCATCCCGGATGTAGGGCATGGCGCAGAGCTATATCAACGACCGCACCACGGACTACCACAGCTTGAAATCCCGCCTGATGGGCAGCGCCCCGACCCGACAACGTTCCGAACATTTTGATGTGTTGAACCGACACCTGCGCCCCGGCCTGGTCACGCCGGGGCAGTTGGTGATTATTCCCGATCCCCACAGCGTGAGTTGTTCCGGCGAGGAAGCCTGGTTGATGCGGCATGCCGAAGTAGTGCGACGCAACCTGGACATGAACTCATCCACCGGCAAGGCCTTGATCGGCAACTATGACTTGTTACAAAGCTTTATGGCATACAGCTCCATAGGCATCGGCAGCGCCACAGCGGCCTGGGCGCGGCATCTTAATGACGTGGCGCAGACCTTGGAAGAAATCGAGCAGTTGCATCAGCGCTTGAAAGACGGTGCATTGGACCGCGATGCCTTTATCCAACAGCGCCAGACCCTGTTCCGCCGCCTGGACCTGCAACTGCAAGGCGCGGCACGTTTTGGCACAGGGCTGCAGGGGCATGAATCGTTGAAAAAGGTGCTGGGAATATCGACCAAAAGCTATCTGCATAAAGGTGAGATCGCCGGGTATGCACAGCGGATTCGGGAGACCGCGCAAATGTCGAAGTGGTTGGGCAAGGGGACCTATCTGGGCGTGGCGCTGGATGTGGGCGTGGCGGGGTTGGAGATCAAGGAGGCGTGTGTGACGGGGCGAGAGGCGCAGTGCAGGAAGGCGAAGTATGTGGAGACGGGGAGGTTGGTGGGGGCGGTGTCGGGGGCGGCTGGAGCTGCAAGTTTCGGCGCTAAATTAAGTCGGCGTGCATGCAACATCTTTTTAGGTATTGCGGCTAAAGGACGTGGTGAACTCATCTGTAGTGTTATCGGAGGTGCTGCGGGTGGTTATGAGGGCGGCAATATACTTGGCGATAGCGGAGCGTTTCTGGGGGGAAAGATACTGGAGGTCAACGGGAGCCTGATATTCGAGCCAGAGGGGGTTTAACCATGTCGTTTTTTGTCGCCTTCACTGTAGTGAATTTTATTGGAGTATTAGTCCTCTTGGGACTGATGCTTTTTGTCGAATATACAAAACTCGACGAGCTGGAAAGTTACTTCAGCGAAAACGAGAAGGTCCTTAGATATAAACGTTTTTGGAAAAGAAATCAGCGAATTGACCGTTTTCATCGCATGGGGTTGATGATCGATATTCTGTCAACGCCTAAGGCTTTCCTGAAAGCCAGCCTCGTGACTGAGGCTGAGTTGGCATCTGTCCCTTTAGCGCTTAAACGATGGGCATTATGGCCATATTGTGTTTCTTATATTTGGATTGTCACTGCCGGCATTTGGTACGTCTGGTTCAATTGGTGGTCGGAGTGGACTTGACTGTGGATTTTTTTCTTGTCTACACCATTGTTGTGTTTGTTGGGACGTTTATCGTTCTGGGACTGATACTTTATGCCGAATATACAAAACTCGACGAGCTGGAAAGTTATTTCAGTGAAAACGAGAAGGTTTGTAGACATAAACGTTTTTGGAAAAGAAATCAGCGAATGGACCGTTTTCATCGCATGGGGTTGATGATCGACATCCTGTCAACGCCCAAGGCTTTTCTGAAAGCCGGTCTTGTGACTGAGGCGGAACTGGCATCTGTTCCTTTAGCGCTTAAACGATGGGCGTTGTGGCCTTATCGTGTTGCTTGCGTTTGGTTTGTCGCATCCTGCGTTTGGTATATCTGGTTTCATGGGTGGTCAGAGTGGATTTGACTGTGGATTTTTTCTTGTCTACATCACTCTGTTGATAGTTTTTACTTTCGTCATGTTAGGACTGATGTTATTTGCCGAACATAGAAAGCTGGAAGAGCTGGAGAGTTATTTCAGTAAGAACAAAATGGTTCTTGAGCACAAACGTAAATGGGGCGTAACCAGAGACTCGCCAGATTTCATCGCATGGGTTTGATGATCGATATCCTCTCAATGCCAAAGTGCTATGTGAAAGAAGGACTTGTGACCGAGGCCGAGTTGGCCTGCGTTCCATTATCTCTCAAACGCTGGGCTCTATGGCCCTATCGCTTGTGCCACATTTGGGCTCTTGCATTGCTCGTTGGAGCTGTCTGGCGCAGTTGGTACGATATCGAAATCTGAAATGTCTTACATAACTTTCAAAAAATACTGTACATCCACATTTGGGCGCTTCGATGAGGGGACAAGGGGTGCTGGCGTGCGCAGATATTGGCGGCGCTGCGGGTGGGCAGGCGGTAGGCTTGCATTACTGAGTGGAAAGATCCTGGAGGTTAACGGTGATTTGATCTTCGAGCCAGAGGGGGCTTAAGCGTGTCGTTTTTTCTTGCCTTCACCATTGTGCATTTTGTTGGGGCGTTTGTTGTTTTGGGACTGGCGCTGTTTGCCGAATATACAAAACTCGACGAAGTGGAAAGTTATTTCACTCATAACGAAAGGGTCCGCGCCAATAAGCGATTCTGGAGAAAAAATCATTGGATCGACAGGCAATACCGCATGTTGTTGATGTTTGATTTACTGTCTGACTCAGCACGCTATGTGAAAGCAGGTGTCGTGACCGAAGCCGAACTGGTGTCTGTGCCGTTAGCGCTCAAGCGTTGGGTGTTGTGGCCCTATTACCTTGGCCTCATTTGGGTTATCGGCACCGTCGCTTGGTCCGTTTGGCGTAGATGGTGCGGCGTCGAAATGGCGCTAAATTAAGTCGGTGTGCATGCAACATCTTTTTAGATATTGCGGCTAAAGGGCGTGGTGAACTGATCTGTAGTGTTATCGGAGGTGCTGCGGGTGGATATGAGGGCGGTAATTTGTTCGGCGATGGCGGGGCGTTTCTGGGTGGGCAGATCCTGGAAGTTAATGGTGATTTGATATTCCAGCCAGAGGGCGCATAGCCATGGATCTTTTTCTTGCTTACACCATCGTGTGGTTTGGTGGGATGCTTGTTATTTTGGGACTGATGCTTTATGCCGAATATACAAAACTCGACGAACTGGAAAGTTATTTCAGTGAAAACGAGAAAGTTTGTAGACATAAACGTTTTTGGAAAAGAAAACAGCGAATTGACCGTTTTCATCGCATGGGGTTGATGATCGATATTCTGTCAACGCCCAACGCTTTTCTGAAAGCCGGTCTTGTGACTGAGGCGGAACTGGCATCTGTTCCTTTAGCGCTTAAACGATGGGCGTTGTGGCCTTATCGTGTTGCTTGCGTTTGGTTTGTCGCATCCTGCGTTTGGTATATCTGGTTTCATGGGTGG
>NZ_JBHGZU010000148.1:0-238 GCF_042610415.1 Pseudomonas sp. MD330_10 | reverse complement strand
CTGCGGCCGTCTCGCTGGTGCTCGGTGGCTGGGCCCGTGCCCCCGGCCCCCCGCCCGGCCGCCGGGCCGCCCCCGGCCCGCGCCCGCCGGGCCCCGCCGCCCCCCCCCCCCACCCCCCCCCCCCCCCCCCCCCCCCCCCCCCCCCCCCCCCGGGCCCCCCCCCCCCCCCCCCCCCCCCCCCACCCCCCCCCCCCCCCCCCGGCGGCGCGCCGGCCCCCCCCCCCCCCCCCCCCCCCCC
>NZ_JBHGZU010000147.1:0-238 GCF_042610415.1 Pseudomonas sp. MD330_10 | reverse complement strand
CCGGGGTAGCTCATGTACGCCTTGTGGCCTAGCATGCATTTAAGAGCAGCGGATAAAAGATTGCTGTCGCCAGTGGATTACCGTAACGCCCGCCCCGGTGCGCTGAAGGTGTCGCTGTTCGCGGCGACCTCGGCCATATCCGCGCGCCCGCGGGTGTAGAGCATCGCCACGTCGGAGGATTTTAGCGGGGCGAATTCGTAGTCTTCCTGCCAGTCCAGGCGCGAGGCCCAGTGCAGCA
>NZ_JBHGZU010000146.1:0-238 GCF_042610415.1 Pseudomonas sp. MD330_10 | reverse complement strand
GAGCTGGGGTTCGTTGCCCAGCAGATGGTCGTCCTCGTGGTGAAACACCAGCGGCAGGCCGGTGAGGGCGAGCAGCAGCTGGAAGACCGTGCAGATCAGGCTGGTCCAGGTGTGGACGAAGGACCAGCGGCGGAAGGTTGTGCTTTTCATTTTTCAGCCTGCAGCCTCTTCGCCGATCACCATTGGTACGTGGCGCTGGCGACGACGCTGCGTTGGTCGCCTAAGTAGCAGTAGTTGC
>NZ_JBHGZU010000145.1:0-238 GCF_042610415.1 Pseudomonas sp. MD330_10 | reverse complement strand
CGGACAGTGGGCTGCTGGATTGGCCATTGCTTCACTTCTCGGAACTCAGCGCGTTCTACTGTCTCAACGGACAACCGGTACGCGCTCCGGATGCCCCGAAGTTCGGTATGGTGCGAGTACTGGATCACAACGGTCGCTTTATCGGTATCGGTGACGTGAGCGAAGACGGGCGCAGCGCGCCGCGTCGAGTGATTCGGTCAGAATGACCGAACGAGTGTGGCTGTTAACAGGCATGGTC
>NZ_JBHGZU010000144.1:0-238 GCF_042610415.1 Pseudomonas sp. MD330_10 | reverse complement strand
GCGGCATCGGTGTCGGCTGCAATCCGCTGACTTTTGCGCCTGCCAACGGCACCCTCACCCTGTCTGCGGTCAACGACGCGCCTGTAGCTGTCGCCACCACTGCGACCGGTTCGGAAGATCCGGCCCAGGGCATTGAGGTCAAACTGAGTGCAACAGATGTGTTTGACATGGAGAGCGACAAATCGTTCAACGTCGACACGCATAACAACGGCACCTTCTACACCGACGAGGCGAGGAC
>NZ_JBHGZU010000143.1:0-238 GCF_042610415.1 Pseudomonas sp. MD330_10 | reverse complement strand
CGGTGTGGTCGACGTGAACGCTGCGAATCTTCGCGAAGGACTCGGCAGAGGAGAATATCGACGCACCGATGCGTGCTGTCACTGTCTGTTTACCGGCGTTGTTCATGTCGGCATCGATGGTGTCTTCGGTAGGAAACGGGCCCATGCCTATCAGGCCGTTTTACTATTTAATCAACACATCCATACCGTAGGGGATGTAATTGGCCACCAAGGTCGGAATTACGATTACAAAGTTGAC
>NZ_JBHGZU010000142.1:0-239 GCF_042610415.1 Pseudomonas sp. MD330_10 | reverse complement strand
ACGCCCAGCGGCGCCCTTGCGGCACCAGCACGTCGAGCAACGGCGCGACAAACCAGATGATCAGACTCAGGGCGATCAGGCCCAGTAGCGGCATCACCCAGCGAATCATAAAACTGAAAAACGCCTTCACTCGACGCCCTCCCCCAAAACGGTGATTTCAACCCGACGATTGCGGGCACGGCCTTCGGCGGTGGCGTTGCTGGCCACCGGCTCAGTGTCGCTGCGGCCTTCGGCGCTGA
>NZ_JBHGZU010000141.1:0-239 GCF_042610415.1 Pseudomonas sp. MD330_10 | reverse complement strand
AACCCGCGCAGGCGATCTTCGATCCCGCCCTTTGTGGTCAAGAACAACAGCGGCGTGTCGCCCTGCTGTCGGATCGCCTTCTGCAGCGTCCAGGCATTCAGGCCCGGCAACATCACGTCCAGGAACACCAGGTCGTACACGCTGCTATCCACAAAGCGCAGCGCGGCCATGCCGTAGGCCGCGACTTCAACGGCGAAACCCGCCTCGCTCAAGCCTTGGGCCATGCGTTGCGCCAGCTG
>NZ_JBHGZU010000140.1:0-240 GCF_042610415.1 Pseudomonas sp. MD330_10 | reverse complement strand
CCGACTTGTGGTAGTTGCACGGCGCGCACTGGCGCCAGACCTTCAGCGGCTCGAAGCGAATATCTGGGTAGCCACCGACTGTTCGCTAGTGCCCGGCGTGCCATTGGCCTTTATGGTGCCGCCCACAGCTAACACACGGCATACCGTCGTCCAGTTCGCGAATACATGAGTTGATTGCTGTTTGGGATTCCTTAATGTGATGTGCGAGCTTCTTGATCTTCACCTTCGCCGCGCGCAGCT
>NZ_JBHGZU010000139.1:0-240 GCF_042610415.1 Pseudomonas sp. MD330_10 | reverse complement strand
AAGCCCGCGTAGGCCTTGCGAACGTTAGGTGGCGGGCCTCACACTTTTCCGATGGTCCCTGGGGTGTTTTCGCAATGATTTAATTTCGTAAACCTCTGTTGATTGCTGTATGTGTGCTGTTGACCAGTCAGTGGGTGTTGGCTTGCGAGCCGGAATTTCATTGGCCCAGCGGCTGGCAAATCTAAGAGGTGACGCCCGATGGCGATGCCACCGTAAGCGCTCAGTCCGTGTCCCGACAGC